>JAFTDU010000097.1 GCA_017454005.1 Desulfovibrionaceae bacterium
AGCTTTGAGCATGGCTGAAATGCTGATATTGGTTTCCGTATCAAGGCATATTTGCGACATAAAAAAACCTCCAATCTTGTGATTGGAGGTGTTATAGCGCATAAAATTTTTTTGTGCATTTAGGATTCAGTTACCAGTTACTACAATATTATAAAGAGCAGCGAGCGCAAGATCAAGCTCGTGACAAAGCGCTGAAAGAGGATAATATTTTGCAATGATAGTTACAAGTCAAAAAAAACGGCAAACAGCACGCACGCAAGTGTGTGATATTTGCCGCAAATTTATAACAATTATGTCACAAGATTTATACTGCAATGTAACTTGACAAAACACGCATGTGAGTTCTGCATAATCTTTTAGGTATATAGAAAAATCACGAGCAATTAATATTAATAGCCCCAAAATATTTTCAACGGTTGAGCACTAGCAAGTTCTTCTAAAGGCATTTCAACAGTTTGAATGCCCAATTCACCACTAGCAACCTGATAGGGTTGAAAATTAATACACACACCTTTTGGCGTTAAAGTTAAACTAGAAAAATTTTCTAATAAAGGTTCTGTACCATTATCAATCATCTGCTTGCGACTTAAACCATATCGATTATTGAGGCTTCTACGTGACCAATTACTCATTAGCTGTAATGCCAGATCAGGTTTTGCAAAGATATCACTTAATGATAAACGTTGACCATTTATTAAACTGTAGTTCAAAGTAAGAATATCAATATTAGAATGATCACCATCAATTTTATTCCACAATTCAAAGGTTATACTCAAGGCTTTAGATGATGGTTGAGAAATTTTATACACTGCGTGCAACTCTACATTGTTATCACCTAGAGAATTATTATCTACGCTAAAATTTAAAAAGTTTGCATCGTAGTGTTGTTCAAAGGTGTCAGCTATTTCTGTAACCCAGTTACGAATGTCAGTGTCTACATCCATGCGTCCTATGGAAGGGTAGCACAGCATAATTGACAGATTGCTCATGTCTTTGGAGGCATTGGGCCCAGGCCTAATCAAAAGATGTTCGATGATTCCTGGATTTCTTGAGCCAGAAATGGCCTGGATGGCCTGCTCTTTTGTCGCCGCCCTTTGGCCCATTTTGCGGCCATAGGAAGAATTTGAAGCTGCAACGATGTGCTTAGCGTGTGGCTTAAGCTCTTGTACAACATATCCATATTCTTGGGCCGGGAAACTAGAGCTCCAGGCCTCTTCTAAAAGCAGTAACGTCGCGCACAAACCACAAGCACAAGAAAAAAACGACCGCAATCTTGCAGCCGTAAGAGAAAGGAAAATACCTTGTAACATGACACCAAAAGCACTTTAGGCTAAAAACTAAGCAAAGCAATGAACCAGAAAAAGGCGCAGAGCGCTTTACGAAATTGTCTTTATCGTCCTAAATTTAGGGCAAGTCAACTATTTTTTTTCGGCCACAACATCTACAAAGTTTAGATTATTTATAGAATTTATTGATTGTTAAATTACTGCATTGTGTTGCTTGTACACCAAAAACGCCTTGGCAATTTATGCTTAGAGCAGACTTTTTAAGATGAATAAGCTGCAAAAAGTAAGCCTTGCACATAACACTTTGCAATAGCATGCAGCAAGAATAGGCATATTTTTAAGTGACTCTTGCCAAATTCCGCAGCACTGAACACAAAACAAAATTTGAAATTGCTTCGTGTGCAAGACTTTGCTGCACTTTTTATGCAAGAAGAAATCTCTGGTTCTGCTTTTGCTAGAGCAACATATCTAGATGTAATCGATACTTCAAGGTAATAAATGCCACATACATCTTTATGATCATCTATAACAACGTTTCTAATTCTGTCAATTTAGCATTATCAACATGACCAACTTTATATAAAAACAAACTAGGTTAACTGCCAAATTTAATTCTGCTTTTCTTATGAATTATTATAAAGCACGATATTAATTCATTATCTTTTAAATAATTAAGAAAAAATCTATATAGCATTCATCCCAAGACTGGCACAAGGATCACTGAAACTTTCTTACAATTCATGCACCCCTAAATTACAGTGTAAGCGGTCGCTGAATTCACGTGACCGATTTTGAAAACCATAGTACAGTGCGAGCCAGATATTTCGTGGAAGAAATATCTGGCTCACTTTTTTTTGAAATATGCAAAACTAGATCCGTATCGAAGCGCCCCTGTTGCTTC
>JAFTDU010000098.1 GCA_017454005.1 Desulfovibrionaceae bacterium
TATATAATATTGTTATTTATTACATATACTAATTTCAATATAACTTAACTTTAGTTATATTAAGCTATATTAAGCTATATTAAATATTATATTATCTTGTAATGAATGTAATGCTCTATAAAAAGATACTACACAAATAATATAAAAAAAAACAATATTACTTACTACTAACCAGACTAACAATAGAACAATCTCTTCTTTCTACTACCAACTCTCTCCCCTATTCTACCTACTTGCTACTCTCTACCTCTTATCCCATTGTGAGCTACACAATACCAATTCTGCAACAAATAAGAATTTGCTGTTAGTATTTGGTTACACTCTAGATTTTCTCTACAAAATTTCTACATTGCCCAATACTTTTAACCACAAACAAAAAAAGGTTAGAGAATTGCTTCCCTAACCCAAAAATTATCTACCACACTTTACCGAACATGAACTTGCTTACCACAAGAAAGATAGAGAAAAGAATCTCTTTGTAACACGCTTGACATATTTTTCATGAAAGCCGCTACAGACTCTTCTCAACTTATCTTCTGCAGTTATCTTCTGCAATTATCTTCTGCAATTATCTTAAAGATATTCAAGTAAAGTATAGTTATGTTGCTACTCTTGTTAGAGAAGATTACTCAACTCTGAACCGCAAACTGTCACTCAATCTATCATATATTGTGCATATATTGTACATATATTGTACATATATTCTGCATATTTTGCCTAATTCTGCAACATTCCCAAAAAAAATTGCATCAATATTTCATTCAGTCACTTTCAACAAAAATTTAGCAAACCTCATGCTTCACCCTGCGCCTGCACCCAATAGCTCACACAAGTTTTAGCGCTGCTTATAGGTACTAAAGAATCTAGCAAACCTTTGACAAGCTGTGCGCAACATGCTCACATCTGGGAGAAACACTACCCTAAAGTGGTCAGGCTCATTCCAGTGAAAACCGCCACCATGGGTAATTAAAATCTTAGCTTGCTTTAAGAGATCTAAGGCAAATTGCTCATCATCTTTGATGTTAAATTTTGCCGTATCCATTTTGGGGAAAATATAAAATGCTGCTTGGGGCTTAACGCACGAAATGCCTGGAATGTCATTGAGCAGCTTATAGACGCACTCGCGCTGCTCATACACCCGGCCACCTGGTACAAGCAAACTATTGGTAGCTTCGCGCATCTCTAAGGATATGGGAATAATTGATTGGGCTGGCACATTGGAACATAAACGCATGGCCGACAAGAGATTAATGCCCTCAATATAGCCCTTGCAATTTGTCTTATTGCCAGCTAAACACATCCACCCACATCTATATCCTGCAGCCAAATGCGATTTAGACAAGCCATTTAAACACACAGTCATCAAATCAGGTGCGAGTGATGCTAGGGCCACATGTTCTGCCCCATCTAACACCAATCTATCATAGATCTCATCGGCAAACAAAATTAACTCATGTTCCCGTGCTAGCTCAACAATTTGCTCTAAAATCTCTTTTGGATAGAGGGCTCCCGTCGGATTATTGGGATTAATGACAACTATACCCTTGGTCTTTGGCGTAATCTTCTTTGCCAAATCGGCAATATCAGGGTACCAATTGCTCTCTTCATCACAAATATAGTGGACAGCCTTGCCGCCTGCTAAGGTTACAGAAGCAGTCCATAAAGGATAATCAGGTGAGGGCACAAGCATTTCATCGCCATCATCTAACAACCCTTGCATACAAATGCCAATGAGCTCACTTACCCCATTCCCAGTGTAGATATCATCAATATCTACATTGGGAATATTTTTTTCCTTGCAATAATTCATAATGGCTTCACGGGCACTTACCTTACCCTTGCTATCTGAATAGCCTTCTGTGTCAGGTAAACACCTAGCCATATAATCTACGATTTCATCAGGACATTTAAAACCAAAATAGGCGGGATTGCCAATATTTAATTTTAAAATATCTTCGCCGCCCCGAATCATCTTCTGCGCTTCGTCCATGATGGGGCCACGAATATCATAGCACACATGATCTAACTTATGCGATTTTTCGTAAACTTTCATATAGCCAGCTTTATAAGCACAAATATCTCTCTTAAAGTGTAATTTCTATAGCATCACACTTAAAAAAAATAATACTTGTGCCAAGGAGCAAAATTTTAATGACCCAATAGATAGTTTTTAAGCCTTACATGGAACGCCCAAGCGCTGCAGCAGCTTTAACTAACGCCACATGCTTTGGCAATAATTTGCGCAAATCATACTTTTCAAGAATTGTCTTCCTGGCATTTTCCCGCACAGGTTGCAATCTTTCAGGCTGCTGTAAACACGCAACGATCTTGCTAGCTAAGAGATTGGGATCCCAAAAATCTGTCAAAAAGCCATTATAGCCATCGCGAATCACTTCACGCACAGGTTCTGTATCTGACCCGATTACTACACAGCCCATACTCATGGCTTCAAGCATCGACCAAGAGAGCACAAAGGGCGCTGTTAAATACACATGACAATCAGAGGCGCGTAAGAGGGTGCGATATTCTGGATAGGGCTGGAAGGGTAAGAAATGCACACGACTCTCATCAACCTTGACCTCTTCCTGTAAGATCTGCTTCCAGGTCTTACCATCTTTGCGTGGGCCACCATAGGGCGCCCTATCATCTGCCATAATGACCACATGGGCCTTAGGTCTTGCTTGCAAAACAGCTGGGATTGCCCTGTAAAAAGTATGAAAGCCCCTATAAGGCTCTAACCCCCTTGTGGCATAGGTCACAAGCTCTTCGACATTGGAGAGATCAAGCGCCTTAAGCTTAACACCCCTTGTCTTTTGGGGCGAGAAAAACTCTGTATCCACCCCATCGTGCAACACATGCAGCTTATTTTTATAGGGCAAAGGATGCTGTTCATACTGCCACATAGTTGGCGTAATCCCTAAGACACAGTCATTTAGAGCTGTTAAAGCACACATGTTACATTGACGATTTTCCGCCTTGGTGCTTAAAGGCACAGGCCTGCCTCTTGCAAAAAACCCGACATCAGCTCCATCAGAATAGAACCACTCAAAAAAGCCCATTTGGGCAGCATCTGGGAAGATGTCAGGAGCATAGATGCATACACCAAACCCCACATGGCCATAAATGACATCGGGTCTGAAACCTTCTTTATAGAGGGCGAGCATGGCATCAGCAAACCGTTCCCCCCGCCCCAAAATATCAAGATATTTTTTGCGAGGAATATTGTCGGTTTTTTCTTCCACAGGCAAAGGCACCTGCCGCCAAACAACGCCCGGCACAGCTACGTCACCCCTACGATAATGTGACAAAAAAATCACTTTATTATTGGGATCAGCAGCCAATTCAATGGATAGGCGATGAAATTGGCCGGGGAAATTATTATGCGCAATTAAGATATTCATAAGGCGACGGCTTTAATTAGGCAAAAATGTTCCGACAGAAAACTTATCCCAAAAGCTGCATAGCACAGGATCTTGAAAGACTATTGAATCTTACTAATCTTTAAGCTACACACATCTCTTAAATCTAGATAACTTAGAACTGTAACCATCTAACATAGCTAATCTTAAAAAAAGTCTTACATACATCAAAATTATACTCAACACACTTATATCTTGAAAACTAAAACAAATATCTTAAGTCAATGACAATCTCTGATTACCCAAGGCCTTTTCACCAACCTGACCTTCGCCCACACGATTTTGAATATCCCACAATTGATGATAGTGCGCACAATTGGCATAGACCTCTTCATGCCGCCCCATGCCCACAAGCTTGCCCCGATCTAAGACCATAATACAGTCAGCATGCCGCAACATGGACAACCTGTGACTCACAATAACCATGGTGCGCCCGGTTGAAATATTGTGAATATTATCTTGAATGGCAGCTTCACTCTCTGGATCCAAGGCACTTGTAGCCTCATCAAAAATCATGATCTTGGGATCGGTTAAAAGGGCCCGGGCAATAGCTAATCTCTGCCTCTGACCACCTGAAAGATTAGATCCACCTTCTTCTAAGATCGTATTATAGCCTTCAGGCAACTTTTCAATAAACTCATGGGCTGCAGCCATGCGAGCTACACTTACAATTTCCTCTAAAGTTGCTGTGGGCTTTGTCATGGCAATATTATCCCGGACCCTGCCACGGAAGAGAAAATTCTCTTGTAAGACTACGCCAATGGATTTGCGCAAATGGGCCATATCGATTTCTTGCAATTCATAGCCATCAACCCAGATATGCCCCTGCTGCAACGGCACCAAACGCTGAATCAAACGCGTTAATGTACTCTTGCCAGATCCAGAACGTCCCACAATGCCTAAGACGCCACCTGCGGGAATGGCAAAACTTACATTATTTAGTGCTAGAGGCGCCTCTTCACTATAGCGGAAACTAATCCCTTGACCTTGGATTGCACCATGAATCTCTGGCTCCTTGCCTTTCTCGCCCCCATTTTCCAAGGGTTCATCCATGATGTTTGAGAGCATCTGCATGGATACAGCCGTTTCCTGCCACTGCTGAATCAAACTCGCAAATTGCACAAGAGGGCCACTAACCCTCGCAGAATACATGTTAAAGGCAACCAAAGCACCCACTGTCATACTATTATCAAAGACTAAATAGACACCCCACCATAAGGTTACAAGCATCATGCCCTTCTGCATAAGCTGCATAAAGGCATTGATACTAATGGCCATTTTGCCAACCCGAAAACGCATCCCTGTAGACACTGCAGTGCGATTATCCCACCCCGTGCGCCTCAAGGGCTCAAGGGATAGAGATTTAACCGTTGGCATAGCCCTGATATTTTCAACCAAATAGGCTTGCCGCTCCCCTTCTGTGGCATAGAGATCCTGCAACCTTTTACGGAAAGGGCCCATAGCTAGGGCAATAACTAGCGCACTTACTCCTGAAAAGCCTAACACAAGTAAAGTCAACTTCCAGGAATAGGCAAAGAGAATTGGCAAGACAATAAATAGGGACACACTATCTAGTAAAGCCCCAAAGACACTGCCTGTTAAAAATGCTCGCACCTTTTCAGGCTGCTGCATGTGCTTTATGAGCACACCTGCTGGATTGCGCTCGAAAAAGGGCAAAGATAAACCGGTTAAACGCTCGAAGGTACGGATGGAGAGCCGTAAATCAATGACACTTGTGGCAAATAATAACAAATAACTGCGTAGCCAGGTGAACAAGGCCTCCAGCAAAATAGCCCCAAACATGCCAATGGCCAACATGTGTAAGGTCGTCTCTGAATGGTAGCCCACAACCTTGTCAATGATAATCTGAAAAAAGAGTGGCGTAGCTAGACCAATCAACTGTAAGCCAATGGCTGCTAGCCCCACTTCAGCCATGCTTTTACGCATGCGCTTTATTTCATTGAAGAAAAAGGACAGATTAAAATTGTGCTCTTTAACTACCTTCTTGGGCTTAGCATCCTCAGGCTGTTCGTCCACAAGCTCGGCCTCTTTTTCCTCAGCCTGCATGGGCGCAACCAATAGGGCCTCGCCTGTCCAGTGTGCCTCTAAATCTTGGAAGGACACACTGCCTTGAGTTGGTGGGGTGCGCCCGGGATCAATGACCTGGGCAATGGGTTTTTCCCGTACACGCCCCGTAAATAAGAGCGTTTGCCCACTTTTTAACGGCAAGATAATTGGCCCACGCAACGGACGCAGAGACAACCTTTCTAAGGTCTCCTGCTCCACAAATTCACAATCAAGTCCTAACTGCTTGGCCACAGTCGTGATCATGCCTTGGGTCAATTCACCTTGGGGCAGCGTAAGATTTGGATTCTCCGTGCACTTACAGATCTTGGCTGCCAACACCAGACAGTTTAGCACAGAAGCAGCATAGGCCATACTACCCTCAAAAAAAACAGCCTGTGCCAAAGACACAAGACTAGACTAAAATTCGCGCAATTGTGCACCAATCTCTTATATGCAATTGCGCTTCCCAACTTGCTACATCTACA
>JAFTDU010000099.1 GCA_017454005.1 Desulfovibrionaceae bacterium
AAACGGAAAAACTCTTAAATAAGTAGGGCATATTTTACCGAAGTCAACCCTTAGACTTAATTTTTTACTTTAAAAAATCGAAAAAATTAAAAGGTGGCTGTCTATGCAAAATCTATGCCGTTAGGCGACTGAACCCTTACAATTTATCAATAACTACAACAATCAATAACTACACTCAATTGAACATTTTGTCTGTTAACGAGATTTGTCAAAAGTTTTGCAAGATGAAACATAATGCTAATTGACAAAGCATCTGCTCTCAATACTTCTTCGCTTGCCTTATGATAAGTTGTTTGCTCTATATGTTTCGACTTTTATATTGCAGATTTTAGATTTTCGCGAGCTATCCAAAGTTCAAAAATGTGCGTCAGAGTGTGAGGTGACGACGTATGAAATCTTAGAGTATCACAAATGTCACACATTTCAGATCTAGATAAGTTGATAATAATTTGTGTGCGTTCTCGAACGTAAGCAAACCCTGCATGCAGTGCAATATATTCGTTGATACAGAAATCACGAGGAAGAAGAGCAAATGCTGGTTTCAGCTTAGAAATCCAAAAAGTATATGTGCCTCCGATTTTTGCAGCGTTGTAACCTTTATCACTACATGCTTTGAATTTTCCTTCAAGACTATGACGAACAGATAAATTTACTTCGCTTATTGTTTTGTTAGACCAGACCATACAGGCATCTGAATTTAACGCTTCAATGAGTTTTTTAGACGTTTTGAAGTATGCGTTAAGTTGTGCATCAGTTAACAGGCCAGGTGTATTCATCTATTTGGCCCCAACATAGAAAGTGGCATTGCCTTAAATGATTCTTCGGCGGCTTGCAAAAAAGAGTTAGTATCAACTTCACCAATTTTTTCTGGATGATTCATGTGTCTACTTTCATATTCTTTAATTTCTTCTTCTGTCATAAACGATCCGAGGCCGCCTTCGGAATTTCTCAGCATACTTATAAGTTCTTCTTTGTTGGCAGAATCAGTAGGCATCGAATTTCTCCATTCTTGTTTTGCATAGCGTCTGTTATTGCAAGCGTTTAGCTAAGTTTACTGCTTGTAAATCTTTTTTTGTTGCGTGTATGTCAAACTTTTCTTTCCTCGCAAACAAGTTGATGAGAGCTTCGTTTTCTTTGGTGGACGCACCTTTACCTTCTATACAGAAGGCGCTTAAAACTTTGACTCATGTCTTAAAGCAGGACACTTTTTAAGTGTTTTTACTATAACTTATGCTTAGACACTATATATATCAATCTCATAAGTCTTAAAACTTATCTATGTCAGAGATTATGTCGAGATATTACATTTCGTAGATCTTTTTGAATGACGAACCTGAAAGAGTTGAGACAAACTGGCTTTGGCACAACGACGTTCAAACATTTTGACGAAAAGTAATACTAAAGTCTAATCTTGAGTGTATAAGTGAATTATCTTTGGATAGAGAGTCAAGCATGTATCAAAATGCATGACATGCAATAGTGATTTGGGCCAAGCATACTTATCCGATATTTGCACAGCATCAGTAAAACTGTTTTACATAAGTAAACAAAATTGACGTTCACAAATATTGCACAACTATTGCACAAATCAATATTGCATATCATATATTGAATACTTTAGATCGAAAAGAAATATAAAATAATTCTAGAGAATATTATCTGCAATTATATAGTGAACGAAATAAATAATTTCTCTAGAAATTTTTAAAAAACAGAATTCTCAACGATGCTTAGCGGAACGAACACTTATTTTAGGGCCTTCTAAAAAATCTTTAGAAAAAAACTTTTTTCGTTTACTATAGTAAACGAAATTAATTGTTTCTAGAAACAAGAAAAACATTTTTTCCAAGCCTGGAGCCGCAGAGTAGAGCAGTTTAGCGAAAACATTGCTCTTAGTTTACTATATTTACATCATAAACTCGCAATTGAATACACTCTCACCTAGACACATTTACACGCTTCTCAATGAAACCTTAAAACCCTACACCTCTAGAAACTTCTTCAACGTCCCCATATCAACCTTAAATCCTGGCCCCATGGTGGTAGATAAGGTCATGGAAAGCATATAGGTACCCTTGGCACCTGAGGGCTTTGCCTGATTTACAGCTTTGAGTAAGGCTTTTAAATTATCAAGAATCTTGGAGTCCCCAAAAGACACCTTGCCAAGAGGCGAATGTAAAATTCCAGCCTTATCAACCTTAAATTCTACGCGTCCTGCCTTAAGCTCATTCACAACTTTTGCAATATCTTGGGTCACAGTACCTGTCTTGGCATTGGGCATAAGACCACGGGGACCCAACACACGACCCACTTGACCAACGAGAGCCATAACATCAGGTGTAGCTACCGCTGCATCAAATTCTAACCAACCTTCTTTGATCTTAGCTACTAAATCTTCAGCCCCATAAGCATCAGCGCCAGCGTCTCTAGCCTCAGTCTGCTTTTCACCCTTACAAAATACGGCAACTCTAACAGATTTTCCTAAACCATGGGGGAGAGTAATAGCACCACGCACCATTTGATCAGAATATTTGGGATCAACACCAAGCCGCAAAGCTACATCCACAGTTTCGTCAAATTTGGCAAACGCACTGCCCAAGGATTTATGGACAGCATCTTCGACATTTAAACGTTCCTGCAGATTTATGTCTTTAACTGCTGAAAGAAATTTTTTTCCATGTTTGGGCATATCATCATCCTTGTCGTTTTTAATCTCCTGCCATTAATAAAAGGCAGTACTATTGATCCGAAACGAGGCCTACTACTTAACTTCTATGCCCATACTGCGTGCTGTGCCCGCAATGGACTTAATGGCACTTTCCAGTGTGCTGGCATTGAGATCAGGGAGCTTAGTCTTGGCAATTTCTTCAACCTGCGCATGCGTAATCGTCCCAACCTTCTTCTTGTTGGGTTCCCCTGACCCCTTCTCAATCTTAGCCGCCTTCATAATTAAGACAGCAGCAGGTGGCGTCTTGGTAATAAAGGAGAAAGACCGATCCGCATAGACCGTAATCACCACAGGAATGACCATGCCCTTTTGCTCTTGGGTGCGGGCATTAAATTCCTTACAGAACCCCATAATATTGAGACCATGCTGACCCAAAGCTGGTCCCACAGGCGGTGAAGGATTGGCCGCTCCTGCTTGGATCTGCAATTTGATCTTTGCCACTTCTTTTTTTGCCATGA
>JAFTDU010000100.1 GCA_017454005.1 Desulfovibrionaceae bacterium
ATTTATTAATATTAATATTAATATTAATTTAAAAATCATTTAAAGCTATAATCAAATTGACGATTTACAGCTAAAAATTATAAACTACTGAGGCAGAAGTGATATGAGTAAGATCTTGCCAGGTGAGACAGATTTATATGCGCTTACTGATGCACGTTTATCAAGAGGTCGTTCTTTAAGACAAGTAGTTGAGGCTTTATTAGATCAAGATATTCGGATAATTCAGTATCGAGAAAAGCATTTACCTTCTCGTGTAATGTTTGAAGAGTGTCAGTTAATGCGTGAATTAACGACTAAACACAAGGCCTGCTTTATTGTAGATGATCATGTAGATCTAGCTATTGCCTCTCATGCAGATGGCGTGCATATAGGTCAAGATGATTTACCAATAGAAGCTGTGCGTAAATTAGTAGGATCTAACATGCTCATTGGTGTTTCAACCCATGCGCCAGAGCAAGCTTTGGCAGCCCAAAAAGCTGGGGCTGATTATATTGGAGTTGGACCTATTTTTGCGACTAAGACCAAGGAAGATGTTTGTGCACCTGTGGGGTTAAGCTACCTTGAGTGGGTTGTTGCCAATATTACGATTCCTTTTGTTGCTATTGGGGGCATTAAAGAACATAATATAGCGCAAGTTACAAGATCTGGAGCTAAATGTTGTGCGCTAGTCTCTGAATTTGTTGGTGCAGATAATATTGGAGAAAAAGTGCAACGGGTACGCACTGCTATGCATCAAAGTGTATGAGCTATCTGTAAATAAACACAAAAGAAAATGATTATTAGGATAACTAAACATATCTTAAATCTTTATCATAAAGCTCATAAGCATATATATGATGATTTAATATATGATAAGCACAATATTAGCAAAGCAAGCATAATTTTTTATGATCTATATGATTATATAAATAATTTTGTAATGCTAAAATAATATTTTATTATTATATGATCTAAATTATTAGAGTATATCTATTGCGTTTCGTCAAAATGTTTAAACGGCTTTGTGCCAGAGCACTAGTTGTCCTTACTCTTTTTCTGGTCAGCCATTTAAAAATAGCGACGAAATGTAATATTGCATATTGTACTGTTAATCTGATATAGATGTATCTTTGCGTTAAGTGTAGTTAAGATTTTATAAGATCTCTTAAAAAGTGTATCTTCTTTACCTATTTGCTTCTTATGACTATCACTATCCATGGGTTTTATGTAAAAAAAAGACCCCAACCCAAAATTCTGGGTCGGGGTCTTTTTTGGCTTATGGCGAAAACTAGTTTTGTAAACTTGGCTCATAGAGCACAAAAGAGATGAAACTAAGCATAAACTTAAATTATGTTAGTAAGCTTACTTGTCAAAAGGATTTCATAACATTCTGCAAGATTGTTAATGTTTAAGACAAACCAAAGATAGTGTTGATAAAGGCTTAGGCGAAAAAAATGGTTAGATGTTAATTGATAGTTGAAGCTTGCAGGAGCTATAAACTTTGCCAAGTAAGTTTAGATTGAATACATGCAAGTGTTAGCGGAGAGCTTGGGCTACAGCTACTTGGTAGCCACGCATGCGGCGCTTTTCTTGACGTGACCTCGACAAACTAGCAGCAATTTTAGTATGCGCATCAACTGCTAATTTGTATAATGTTTTATGAATGGCATTTAATTTAATGAGTTTTTGTCTATATTCATCACGAATACCATCTTCAAAGTAATCCCAAGCTTCATTCGTGATGCGTCCACGTTGGATTGAGAGGTTGATTGCATCTTCGTAGTCTTCTTGTTCCATAGCAGATTTTTCTTTAGCAGCAATTTCCAACGCATGATCTAACATCTTGAGACCTTGATTTTGCATTTTCAACCACCTTAAACATGTAGAAGCTATTTATTGAGCAAAACGTTCGACGAGTTCTTTATGTAAATTATGCGCCAGAACCTCCCATTCATCACATTGTGGAGCGAATTCATACTCTAACAGATCTGACAATAAGACCCAGTCTTCAGTTTCTAAGATATCGCTCATTTCTGATAAGAGGTCTGATAATTCATTGGTCTTGGTCTTAAATTCGGTATCTGCACCACTGAGATAGCGTTCACGTAAATCGCCGACCATGGCCAAGAAATCACGCACAACGTCAAGCAAATCTTGCAGGAGTTCTAAGGCGTCAGTATTTTTACCTTCTCTGAAGAGCCTGGCCGTATTTTTGCCACCACTTTGCATCATCTTGGTGACCTTATACATTTCGCCAGCAATATCGAGAGCCATCTGGGTGGCAGGCACTGATCTAATTTCTAAACGTTCAATACTGTCACTAGCTAAGTCTTCAGCTTGATGCGGATAAATCTCTGAGAAAATTTCATTATTGACAAACACATCGGTAATGATGCGATTTTCCATGCTTTTATCTTGCATCAAGTCTGTCAAAATCTCTTCTAAGTTATCGAAATTTTGAATCGTGCGTGTATTTTGTTGACCATCTACAATAATCATGATTTCCCTCCTCAACCCACAAGGAAATTATTTGATGTTTGTTGCTTAACCTTCTTTTATGCACATTCCGTGCCACCTTCGAGGGAGCAGCAGAAGCGCTGCAAATGTTGGCCAAAGAGCTTTATGGCTGCAAGGAGTGCTGGCAAATTTTGGGCTTGATCTTGGCGTAATTCGCGCCAAAATAGGCCTAAGCTCACAAGGTTCTGGTTGGTCGTAAGTAGCGTTTGCACGCGATCACAATTGCGCAGGAAAAGTTTACCCGCGAGCGGGTGGCTCCCAAGGAGAACCCCTTGTTCTTGTAGAAGGTGGGTGATGTTTATAACCTGTTTTAGGATGGGAACAGTCCGCGCCCTAAAGGCTTCCGAACAGGGCAGATAGTGCTTGGAGACTCTCTGTGAGCTTCCAGATTGCAGTTCGTCAAGAAACTGACGCCAAAAATTGCGTTGATGCTGGATAAATAAGGTGCGATCTTCTGTATCATGCTGTGACATACATTCAATAGCAGCCCAACCCTCTTGATCTATTGTTGTACGCCAGATTCTTATGGGATAGCTTGTACTTGGGGTTTGCCACTTACCTGTCTTGAAATAGCTATTTACTAGAAGAGCCACAGCTTCCGGCGTAATTTGCCACCGACATTGAAAATCATGTGGACAGACTGTTTGGAACTGACAGGGGTGACAACTCATGTCTGGTTCTAGACACAGGCAATCTTTAAGATAGGGTGCTGTATCCCAGGGCTGGGCAGTTGACAAAAAAAAGCCGAGGCACGGAGTGCCTAGGCCTGCGGCAAGATGCATGGTGCCGGTGTCATTGGATATGAGTAAGCGGGTTTTTGTGAGCAGCGCTGCCAAAATCTTGAGGCTTGTTTTACCAAGAAGATTTAAGAATGGTTGTTCTGCGGCTTTAGCATATGCTGCACCTAAGGGTTCTTCACTGGCAGAACCTGTGAGTACCGGGAGGAGCTTGTGCTCAGCCCAAAGATAATCGCCAAGCCTTGCAAAATAGCTAGTTGGCCACATGCGACGTTCTTCACTTGCGCCAAGTTGCAGGGCTACCAAGCCTTGAGTCTCATCTGGAAGACTCAAGAGTTGATCTATTGCTGTTTCTTGATGCTTAAAACCGCGACGTTCAACCCAGACTTGGTTTTTTAAGAGCGGACTCGCAATTGCCCGAAACATGTCGACAATGTTGAAGACAGCATTTTGTCTACAAGAGGTTGTGCCACTTAAAAAGGTCGACCAAGCGCCAAAATTTACACCAAAACCATCGCTATCGAGGCCAAAGCCTAAAATTTGGCCGTTTGGGCCAGCTAGGAGTTTGGCTAGGAGCCTGGCTGCAATTGTTGCTGTAAGATTGATGATGTATTTAGGCTTGGCCTCGTTTTGAATCTCGTGACTAAATAACAGCAGCTCTTTGCAGGCAAGTTGCCAATTTTGCTTAAGGGTACTTAAGATGTGGGCGCCTCTAAGTGTCCAGCTTGCTTCTACATGATTTAGCAGAGGAATGGTGTCTGCAAAATTGCGTAAACAGAGGAGACCTGTATGTAACCCTTGGGCATGCAGGGCATGCAACAGGGGTTGACTTTGTAAGAGATCACCAAAACGCGTGAGGTTGATGACAAGGCAATCAAGGGCCATAGCCCACTCCTTCCTTAGGCCAGAGTGGAGAGATCATTGTTGCCAAGCATGGCCAAGGCCAGGACTTTTTCTTTCTTAAAACGATTGAGTACGGCTGCCCGCACGGCTTCTGTGGAGGAGCCAAATTGGGTTGCGCGTATCTTATAGACATTATCAATCATATTGCGTTCATAGTTAGGTGAGGTCGCTTCACCACTCATGCCATCAGCACGCTTAAAGATTTTGGAGGCACCGGCAGGACCGTGTTGGATAGCTGTACTCCAAATGACCTCTTGCATGGCCGAGGAGAGGGTCTCAGCCTCTAAGCCTGTATTTTGGATAATTGAATTTAAGGCTGGTTTATAGTGGGTTTCTGTGGCAAAGCTCTCTTGAAGCTTTTCAAATCTCTCGGGATCTTCTTTGGCGATAGTTCGCCACATATCAGGCATGGCGCCATGGCGACTGCCGGTATTGGCAGGACCTGATTTGCGTAAACGGTCGGCTAGATCAGGTGCTTGACCATCTAAGAACTTTAAAAAGTCGGTCATGGTGCCAACTTTTGAAGCAATCTGAAATTTGCCATAGCTTGTCCCACCTGTACCATCATAGCCAATACAGGCAATACCATCTTTGCCAGATTCAAATTGCGCTGAGAGTTTGCCAATGCCACCAGAGCCACTTAAGGCTGGCATATGGTTAGCTTTCTTTTGGGTCTTGGCCTTTCTGTGCTTAGAACTATGGATGAAATCGCCAAGACCTGCGCCACCTAACCTGGCATTAAACATATCCCCTTTGCCCATGATGGATCTAATATGCTGGGCTTGGCCCATGCTTCTAGCAAGATCTAAGGTTGAGCCCCGAGCATTAAAAGATAGGGCCTGATTTAAGGCTTGGGTATCTTTGATGTCACTCTGGGCCTTATTGAAGGTTTGCAGACGCAAGAGGTCACTGGGCGAGCGGCCAGCTAAGACAAAGTTGCGCCCAAGCCCTGAGCCTTGTACGCCACTATTAGGATTTTGAGCTGCCATGAGGGCCGCAAATTTATCAGTGTTACCAGTAGGTCTAGTCTGTCTGCCTGCCACTTTAGAGGTGTCTGGCTGCTTCTCAAGTGCGTTAATTGACGTGGTTGTATCTGTCATTTGACGGCCTCCTAAAGAAAAACCAAGGTTAACGACATGGTTTTTGCAAAAAGGGTGCCGTGCGTCTAAGTGCCCGAGATCCTTAGACATTTTGCCTGTGACAAGCTTACCTATGCCAGGAAACTGACAGTGATACTTTAAGTTTGAGATTTTTTCTAAAAAAACAACACAGCCCGAAATCCTTAAAGATTCCGGGCTGTGCGTAAGGTGGCGTTCACGGCAGAATACCGTGGCACCCGTAGGGATGCATTTTAGAGACGTTTACAGCGCTTTTATCAACTCATTGACATAACTTTCAATATCTTGGGCATCGCCACTGCCATCGCCTTCAAGCTTCAAGGAATCGGTGACAATAGTTGCACCTAATTCTTGAGCTCTGTCGCAGATGACATCAGCAGCACCGCAAAAATGGGGATATTCCCGATCACCGGAGGCAAAAGCAGCTACTTTGGCGCCGTTAAGACCCATTTTGTCAAAGCCTTCAAAGAAGGTGGCAAAGTCATCTTGCATTTCCACCTCGTCTTCGCCCCAGGCAGAGCACCCCATTAACACAAGATCATAGCCTTGGGCGAGCCCATTAGGATCAGCATTGGCAGCATTGAGGACATTAACCGTATGGCCTTTGCTGGCAAGTTCTTTTTCAATGAGGTGGGCGATGCTTTCTGTGTTACCGGTTGTGGAACCAAAGACCATCAAAACTTTAGCCATGACTTTTCCCCTAGATAAAAATGAAATTGGATTTCATGTTTAAAAATTAGGGGAAATTCCCGTTTTCGTCAAGACTTGCGGGGAAATACCTGGGGCGGCTTTTTCAGGGTTAACCCAAGTGTAAGGCATGGGCGCTGTTAATTCTGCCACATCGCCAAGGTAAGGATTAAAATAACCATAGATTAACCAAGGACACATTGTTTTTAAACGCTTTAAAAAGGTAGTTAAGCCCATACTTAAGGAAGAGGTTGGGAGATGCTCATCATCTTGAGTCATTGTTTGATAGTACCACACAGGATCAATATTTAGATTGCGCCATTGAATCATACTGACGCCATTTTCACCCACAAGCTTGGCCAGAGCCTGTAATTCAGCCTCGGTATCAGTGAGTCCTGGAAAAAATAAAAGATTTAAGGAAACAAAGAGATTGTGTTCTCTGGCAACTCTTATTGATGTAACAACATCAGCAAATGTATAATTTTGACATCTGTAATATCGTGTATAGTAGTGTTCTTGAGCACTATTTAAACTCACTCTAATGCTTGTAAGACCAGCTTGAGCCAAATCTGGGATCACATTAGGTCTTGAGGCATTGGTATTACAGTTAATGGTACCATGGCCGCTTTTTTGGCGATATAGAGAGATTGCTTCAGTTAAGAGACCTGCCTGCGTTAAGGGATCGCCTTCACAGCCCTGCCCAAAGGAAAAGATGGGGCGCTCGCGCTCTCTTTCGGCATGAATGCGCATGACCTCACAGATTTCTTGGGCAGTAGGTGTAAAGGTTAAGCGACATTGGGGAGTTGTTTTAATTTGCGATTCTGCATCTTGCTTTGAAATACAGCCCAAACACCTGGCATTACAGCTTGTGGAAGTTGGGATGGGCGCTTCAAATCTACCCAGAGCAAAATTGCGGGCTGCGGGACAGTCATAGCGGGCCACACAGTTATTGATAATGTGTGCAATTAATCTATTACGGGGATAGTTTTTTTGCAGTTGGCGTGCTTTTGTGGCAATTTTGCTGCGGGCAATGTTGGCAAAACACTGTCTCTGATCATTATCGACCTTTTGAGCTGCCACATAGAATCTGTCATTCGCAAAGCCAACTGCCCCATAGGCAAAGAGGGGCAAAATCTGTGCATTAGCTTCTTGGGTATAGACAGGATGGGCCGAGAGGGTGTGCCCTGGGGCCACAAAGGCTGCTACGGCAAAACCATCTTCGACAATTTCTGGCACACCTGTGTGGGGATTGAGGCCCACAGCCTGGCGCTCGGGCAATAAAAAGAGCTCACTTTCTTTGGGCAGTGGGAGCAATTCATGTGGTTTCGGCAACCCCCATTCTTGGCCTCGGCGGCAGAGCATTAAAAGATCCGGATGATCAAAGATTTGACCTTGGCTATCGGCTAGAACAAGGTTTGGCACCATCTAAGTTACCCTTTAAGCTGAATGTTAAAATGCGTTTGTTTAAGATAGGAAATAGTACTTATGTTTTCGCTAATGTTATTTCTGTTGTGTGGCTTTTGCGGACTCTTTGGCATGTTGTTTTATATGTTAATGCAGCAAGAACGAGCAAAGCGACAATTACAAAGTGATTATGCCAAGCTCTTTTTAGTTGTCAATACTCTTGAGACGCATGTAGCAAACATGGAACATGGCCAAGCACCTGAAGTAAAGACGCAAAACTCGTCTTTACTTTATGAGACACGGAAACTATTGCAATTAGATTTTACGCAAAAGGAAGCTAAGCCTAAGACAACAGATCTGGAACTTGATTTTGAATTGCCTAAATTGTAGGACGCCCTAAGCCTTCTTTGGAAGCTGCTTTAAGAAAGTAACTCTTTAATTGGGAGCCTTCTAGTTCCTTAGCCCACAAGAGATAGGGGAGTCTTAGACTTTGGCTGCGAATCTTTGGGGCTAATTTGAGGCGGTTCTTGATCAAGGTGTGTCTTTTGGGTAAGAGCTCTTTCAGAAATTGGCTAAAGCTTTTTGCGCGGTTGCTTGCGCGATGCTTGGCATCAACGAGAGCTAAGCCTTGTTGGCTAATTTTTTGCCTGAGCACAGCATCTTGTAAAAGGGTCTTTATGGCAGCTAAGCAACTGTCAATGGATGTGTTATCATAGAGCAAGAAATGTTCGCCACACGTAAAGAGACTGTCTTGCCCATTCTTGATGCTTGGCGTAACTAAGGCTGACCCCATACCTAAAGCCTCAAAGACGCGAAAATTGAGATCACCATGTTCACAAAAATTTAAGACAACCTTTGCTTGGGGAAAAAGTTTCTCATATTGGCCAAAGGTAACGTAGAAATTGGGTAGTCTGTTGGCAAGTTCGTCTAAGAATTGTTTACGCTTGGGCATATTCTCTGTCACGCGACCGACAAAGATACAGTCCCATTTGATTTCTGACGTTATATTAGGCTTTGGCCTATGCTCATCTTTAGCAAAGGGTGGGGACCACAGGATGCGCTCTTTTTGTAAAAAGGGGCCAACAAAGAGGGGTATATGATCCTTTAAAGAGAGGAGACAGGCGTCAAAGGCTTGGGCATAATAGGGATAGTAACTCTGCAGGTGGGAATCAACAGCATAGAAGACTGTGAGACAGGGAAAGTCTTCGACACCTAAGACAAAGGGTGGTAGACTCTTATCAGCTACGACCAGAATATCAGGTGTAAAACCTGCTATCTCGGCAATGTCCTGCCAAGTAAAGACGCGCATGGCGTTAAAATAATGAAATTTAATTGTATAGTCGGTTAAGGCTTGATAGAAAAATGGATTACCAATCCAAAAAAGTTTGAGCATAGTGTGAGGTAATTAATCACTGGTTGCAGGTTAGGGGCAGAACAAAAAGCTTAATATATTTTTGCAGCACAACACTAAAGTCTCGCAACTTACTCTACTTCAACAAGGCAATTTTGCACCTTAAACTTGCTTGCCCCAAGATTTGAAAACATTATGAAACAACGATTGAAATTGGTCGGGAAGATAAGTTTAGCCGTCCTGATAGTTTTTTTACTTTTGGGCTTGGGTATTGTGTGGCTAACCCAAAATCGGGATTGGCTTAAGGCCACACTCATTGAAGGTGTGGAAACTAGACTCGGGCAAAAGTGTACCTTGGGTCAGGCAGAACTTACCTTTACGCCGTGGCCGGTGTTGATTTTGACCGATGTCAAAAGTAGTGGCGCTGACTTTCAGTTTAGCTGCAAACATGTTGTGTTTGAAGCAAGCCTTGGCAAGTTGCTTTTGGGACAGGTTCAACCAAGCTATATTGAACTTGAAGAACCCAAACTCACGTTAGCGACTCTGCCCTCTCGAGTAAAGGAGAACACAGGTGGCACATTTACCTTGCCTAGTGGTTGTGCCTTATTGATCAATCAAGGGAGTTTTGTGCTGTCTGATGCGCGTGCCCCCAAAATAAGTCTTACAGGGCTTACCTGTTATTTTCATACGAGTTTTGGGCAACATTTACAGGGGGATCTGCATCTCAAAAACGCTGACATTGTCGATGCCGAGGAACAATATCACCTAAGTGATCTCTTATTCTTAGGTGATATTGTCTTGCAAGATTTTTGGCGCAGCAATTCACGATTTAATGTGAAGGTGCAAGTCAAAAATGAGACCTGGTTGCCTAATTGTACCTTGAGCACAACTGTTGATAAACATGCAGGTGATTTTGAAGCCCGCAGCAAAATTTCCGGGCACTTTGCCAAAGATAAGCAGCTCTTGCCGTTTAATTTTGTAAGTACCTGCGTGCTTGATGACGATACAAAGATCCTGAATTTTAAAGAGACTTTTTTTGGCTTAGGAGAGCGTGATAAAGGCTCTTTTCAGGGCAGCTTGAATTTAGCTAAGAAAAGTTTAGAGGGAAATCTCTCTTTAGAGCGGGTTAGCCTAACAGAGTGGTTAGGCTTTGCAAGAGATCTGCCCCCAGGCTTACAGATATCTCTAGATACTGTATCTGATGCTAAGATTAATTTTGTCTTGGATGGCAAGGGACTTAATGCCAAGCATATTGAAGCCACCTGCCAGGGTTCTACATTTGTGGGTACAGGTGGTGTGCCTCTCTGGCAGACTCCCGTAGTTACACTAGATTTACAAGCAAAACGTGTTGATTTGATCAAGGCCATTCCTGAAGCTGCTGCCATCTTGCCCAAAGGCTTACAGTTTAAGCATGGCTACTTAGCACCGGTTGAGAGTGCAACACCAACTACGTCTCAAAATTCTGTGGGCTATGATATTCGTTTGGGTGCCCAATATGTTGATTATGGGCCACTTATTTTGAGCAATGTCAAGGTCAGGATTCATCCAGCTAAACAGAGTTCTGACATTACCCTTGAGGCCAAAGCAGCTTTCTATGATGGTAAATTTACAGGTAAAATGCTGATCGGAGGCGAGAAGGACACAACCTTTGCAATCGAGGCCCAGGTGCAAGATGCCAATGGGGCAGGCCTTGGCAAAGCTCTCCCCATACTGCCCATGCGTAAAGGCAAGTGGTCAGCCCAGGCCCAAATTACAAGTCTAGGTACCGAGCTTGCTGTCTTTTTGAAGCATCTTAAAGGGAGCGCCAAGGTCTTTTGTAGACAAGGAGAATTGCTGCTGCCCCAGGATACGGAGGCCATAGTATTTAGTGATCTCACTGCGAGCCTGCTCCCCTTGAAATCTGGGCAGTGGGAGCGGGGAATGTTGGGGCTAGATGGTACTTGGAAATTGAGCTACGAACATCGAGGGGATAGGATTAATTGTGAGACCGTTGGCAAAATCTTCTTTGGCAAACGTGGCGGCAATGCAGGCCTTGAGTATGCGAATTTACCTGTGCAGTTTAGTTGGAAAACTGCGGGGGAGCTGCTCGTGCAGGGCAAGATGCGCTTAAGTCAACACTTATCCCAAGGCAAGCTGCAAGCCCAAGAGCTAATCTTAAAAGGGGCGCACGCAACTTATCAGGGCCATGCCGAACTTTTAGGTACTACCATGCAAGGATCTGGTGAGGTACAAGTGCCAGATCTTAAGGAAACTTTAAGTAGTGTGGGTGTTAATGTAAATGTGCCCCCAAACTATAGTAAGTTAAGTTGCCAAATGCAGTGGAAGATGTCGACAAAAAGTTTTGACATGCACGATGTGCATTTGAAAACAGGATTTGGGAGTGTTAAGGGCAGCCTAAGTGTGCCCTTAGGTCGATCTGGATCCATAGATCTCAGGGCAGACCTAGATTTCTTAGATCTTGATGCGAGACTAAGTGAACTTGCAACAGACTCAAAACCCTTGGACTTAAGTTTTTTAAACACAGTGCAGCTTAAAGGCATCTTATCTATTGCTGATTTAAACTATAAGAAAATCCATTTATTTCAGTTGCGTGTGCCTTTTACACTGAATAAAAGCATCCTTAATATACCTGATTTTAGTGCCATTCTATATGCTGGCACTTTAGCAGGTCACGCTAAATTGCATCTTGTTAAGCCCTATACCCTTGAATTTGGGGGCAAGCTCCGTCACGCCAATATTGATTGGTTGGCTCGCGATAATGTGGAAAATGGGAGTATGGCAGGTCAGGCTGATGTGGCAGGAGTCTTTAGCGCTAAATTTACTAAAGCGTCTGATTGGCCACAATGCTTGCAAGGCACTTGGAATGCCAAAGCTTTCCAGGGTAAATATCAGGCGCTAAACCGCCAAGGTAAACCCAAAGGTAGTCCAACTAAATTTTCCCAAGCGCAAGCTTCTGGCAAGATCTCTGATGGCATTATCACAAGTAGAGATCTCTTTATGCAGGGCTCAGATTTTAAGGTCAAAGGTGTGGGCGAGCTTGATTTAAAACGCGAAACCATTGATTGTAGGTTAGAGATTGATAAAAGGGGCGTGCCGCTCTTTCCAATCTACATTGAAGGCAAGCTCAATAAAACGAAGACCTCTATCGGAGCTGGGCAACTCCTCTTAAATGCCATTGGCGGCATCTTTGGCAAGGCTTTTTCCATCTTTTAATTATCTAAGCATGTCCGCAAAAAGCTTGCGGACATGCTTAAATTGGCATTTGGATCTCTGAGAGGATTTTATTTGACAACAATGAAAATAAAATTCAAATTTGATTTCAAATAAACTGATGCGTTTTTGAAAATGGGGACGCAACTTTTTTATCGCCGCATGCGTGATAAAAAAAAGAGTATTCGAGGCAGATGATGCAAAAATTTAGGGTCACAGGCATGAGCTGTGCAGCATGCAGTGCCAGGGTTGAAAAAGCTGTGCAGGGGGTACAGGGGGTTACATCCTGTGCCGTGAGTTTACTGACAAATAGTATGGGGGTTGAAGGTGATGTTAGCCCAAGTGCAATAATTGCTGCAGTAACCAAAGCAGGCTATGGGGCAAGTGTCTTAAATGGTGAAACCCATGAGTCGCATAATACACCGCAAGTAGAATCCTTTGAGGAAGAAACGCATATCTTGCTAGTGCGCTTAATTGCCTCCCTTGTGCTTTTAGTGCCGCTCCTCTATGTCTCCATGGGGTATAGCATGTGGGGCTTGCCTGTACCAGATTTTTTTGCAGGTAATCCTGTGGGCTTAGGGCTTTTGCAACTGCTCTTAGCCCTCCTTGTCATGAGCATAAATAAGAAATTCTTTATCAATGGCTGGCAAGGCTTAATTAAAGGTGCCCCCAATATGGACACTTTGGTAGCCTTAGGCTCCTTTGCAGCCTTTTTCTGGAGTACCTTGCAGCTCTTTGTCTTAACTAAATTCCAAGCTATTGGCATTTCCTTACAAGAATTAGCTACGCTGCAGGATTTTTATTTTGAGTCTGCCGCCATGATTGTGACGCTCATAACTGTGGGAAAAATGCTTGAAGCCCGCAGTAAAGGCAAAACCACCGATGCCTTAAAGAATTTAATGCGATTAGCACCGCAAACGGCAGTGATTTTGCGTGATGGGCATGAGGTGGAGGTAGCAATTAAAGATGTTAAGGCTGGGGACATTTTTGTCGTTAAGCCTGGCGCCCATATCCCTGTAGATGGGGTAGTTATTGAGGGAGTAAGTTCTGTTAATTGCGCCATGCTGACAGGGGAAAGTATGCCGCAAGACATAGGCGTTGGCGATAAAGTCTCTGCTGCTACGCAAAATCTAGCAGGATATTTGCGCTGCAGGGCCGAAAGAGTTGGCGAGGATACTACCTTAGCACAAATTATTCAGCTTGTGAGTGATGCTCAAGCAACCAAGGCACCTGTAGCGAAAGTTGCCGATTATGTGGCAGGCATCTTTGTGCCATGCGTTATTGGCTTGGCAGTTGTGACCGCTATCATTTGGCTAGTATGTGGTGCCGAGATGGGCTTTGCACTTGCACGTGGCATAGCTGTACTTGTCATAAGTTGCCCGTGTGCCTTAGGGTTAGCAACACCTGTGGCTATTATGGTTGGTAGTGGCCTTGCTGCAAAAAGTGGTATCTTATTTAAGACAGCTATCGCCTTAGAACAGGTGGGCAAAATAGATATTATTGCCCTGGATAAGACAGGTACTGTGACAAGAGGCACCCCAGAAGTTACAGATATATTGCCCTATGGCGACACAAGTAAAGAGGAATTGATCCAAATTGCCTTAAGTCTTGAGTCAAAAAGTGAACATCCTCTAGCCCAGGCAATTTTACATATGGGAGAAGCAAAAGGCTTAAAGCCAAGTAATATCACAGACTTTCAGAGTATTACAGGTAGTGGTGTTGCGGGAGTTTTGAATCATGATCATGTTTATGGTGGCAATTTAGCCTACATTAAGCAATATGTTGCCATAAATTCTCAAGAAGAAAAAATTGCAGAGGATTTGAGCGCCCAAGGCAAAACACCCCTCTTTTTTGCCTTGGAGGGCAAGTTATGTGGCATCATTGCCTGTGCTGATCAAATTAAGCCTGATAGCAGAGAGGCTGTTGAGTCGCTACAACATTTAGGTTTGCGGGTGGTACTCTTAACAGGTGATAATGCCAAAACTGCTCAAGCTATTGCTAATGAGGCCCATGTAGATGAGGTTATAAGTGATGTATTGCCGGCAGATAAAGAAAAAGTTATTCGCTCTCTAAAACAACATGGCTGTGTAGCTATGGTTGGTGATGGAATTAATGATGCACCAGCCTTAACCCGGGCTGATCTTGGTATTGCCATTGGTGCAGGCGCCGATATAGCCCTTGATGCTGCAGATGTGGTTTTGATGAAAAGTAAGCTAAGTGATGTGCCAGCAGCCATTCGTCTGGGGCGTGCCACCTTGCGCAATATTCACCAAAATCTCTTTTGGGCCTTTTGCTACAATATTATTGGGATTCCAATTGCTGCAGGTTTGTTGTATCCCGTGTTTGGCTTGAAATTAAGTCCCATGTTGGGTGCACTTGCTATGAGTCTCTCAAGCTTTTGTGTGGTCTCCAATGCCTTGAGACTAAATTTATTTAATCCCTATAAAGCTGATCAAGATGCGCCAAAAACTACTTGGCAAAGTGAATTACGTGAAGATGTGCACAAGCTTGGCAAAAAAGTGCAAGTATTGTTGGCACATGTGTTTAAAAAAGAAGATAGCGCTCTAGAAGATGCATCTAAAAGTGTGGCAGAAGCTGGTATTCAATCGCAAGAGTATCAGGTAGAAATAAATGGCATGATGTGTGAAAATTGTGAGGCACATGTCAAAAAAGCATTAGCAGAAATAGAGCATGTAACAGATGTAAGCGCATCACATGAGACACACACAGCATGCTTTAGTTATAGCGGATCACTTGATTTTAAGAACTTGCAGGTAGAAGTAGAAGCAAGAGTTACCAAAGCAGGTTATCAATTTATATCACTTAAAGAAGCACAGAAAGAAGCGCAAAAAGAAGCAAAGACAGAAGCCAAGAGTAGTGATCCATATAAAGCATATCAGGTAGAAATAAATGGCATGATGTGTGAAAATTGTGAGGCACATGTCAAAAAAGCATTAGCAGAAATAGATCATGTAACAGATGTAAGCGCATCACATGAAACACACACAGCATGCTTTAGTTATAGCGGATCACTTGATTTGAAAAACTTGCAGGCAGAAGTAGAAACAAGAGTTACCAAAGCAGGATATCAATTTATCTCACTGAAAGAAGCA
>JAFTDU010000101.1 GCA_017454005.1 Desulfovibrionaceae bacterium
CATCAGTATTCTTAATTAAGCATATTACTATATCATAAATGATATTATTTATTAAAGGATTATCATTAGTCAGTTTACCTAAAAATATACTTATTGCACTTTGATTTATTAATTTTTCAATAGTTTTTTTATCTTGGGTCATGGCCTGATATAACAATTTATATATATGATATATCGGAATTTGATTTGATTCTGGTTTTGTCGGATATGACGAAGACACATCTATATTATGAATTAAATTGAATAAAATTAATACACTTCTGGACACATCTATAGGCCCACCTTGTATTTTCAGTTTCGTTTGGTCCTAGCTAATTTTTTATATTAGGTCGAGCAAAAGGTTTTTATGCAGTTTTGAACCTTGCACATTCACAATTTCATTCAATAGTCTTTTTTTGAATTTCGAATACAGAATTTAAAGAAATAAGAGACAATTTGGAGCCTGCTTGTTGATATCAAACAATCGATTACTAAGAAAACTTGGTTTTATTGGTTTACTTGGATTTAATTCTTGAAAAAAGTGATTGATATCTTTGGTTTTGCAACAAACATTACTTATTCTTAACATTAAGGTGAGGTTCTCTCAATAATCTATGGATATTTCACCTGAAATCGCCGCCCAAGCTGTGGCACTTATTCAGGCCGGACACAGCCAAAGAAACGTGAGTGCTCAACTTAATTTAAGTCGATCTGCGGTTCGAAATGTTTATCGGAGGTACCTAGAGACTGGCGGCTTTGTTCGTCGCCAAGGAAGGCCATGATCTCGGGTCACAACTGAAAGGCAGGATCGATTCATCGTGACGACCAGTTTGAGAAATCGTCACCTTACCTCCATTGAGATACAAAAACAACTTCGCGACTTCCACGGAGTATCTGTGAGTGCTCGAACTGTTCGGAGAAGGTTAAAAGAACGCGATATGGTACCACACAAGCCAGCTAATGGGCCCAAACTAACGCGAGCCCACCGAACAGCGCGCCTTCATTTCGCACGCAGTCATTTAAATTGGACACAGCAAGATTGGAGCCGTGTACTCTTTTCTGATGAGTCTAAAATTGTGTTACATGGCAATGATGGAAGGAAGAAGGTCTACCGACGTAAGGGAGAGCGTTTCGCACAATGCTGCTTTGAAGAGATGGTTGCTTATGGCGGTGGCTCAAAGACTGTCTGGGGCGGTATATCCGCGAGCGGCAAAACTCAACTTGAGGTTGTTACAGGACCACGGCTGCCAACATTAAACGCTGAAAGGTACATTCGTGAGTGCTTAGGACCTCACGTGATACCATACGCGGACTATGTGGGCCCAAATTTCCTTTTTATGCATGATAATGCAAGAGCCCATGCGGCCGGCATCGTCAGGGAATATCTTCGGGATGTGAATATCACAGTTATGGACTGGCCAGCCAGAAGCCCAGACATGAACCCCATTGAGCACGTGTGGGACGAGGAAAAAAGACGTGTTAGGGCTCGTCAGCCATTTGCCCAGACGATGCAGGAGTTGAAAACTGCCATAGAAGAGGAATTGGAGATGATCCCTCAAAACTTCATAGAGCGGTTGATAACTCTATGCCTAATCGTATGAGAGCTGTGGTAGATGCCCATGGAAGCAACACACGTTATTAAATTAAACCTTTATTTGATAAAACATGTTTTTTATTCAAAAATCAATTGCCTTTAACGAGGCACA
>JAFTDU010000102.1 GCA_017454005.1 Desulfovibrionaceae bacterium
GCAGGTTTTGGAGCGGGTTTAGCTGCAACAGGTTCTGCCGGTTTAGGAGCAGCAGGTTTAGCTGCTTCTGGTGCAGGTTTGGGAGCGGGTTTAGGTGCCTCTGCTGCTGGTTTGGGAGCAACAGGTTCTGCAGGTTTTGGTTCTGACTTAGGAGCTTGTGGAGCTTTAGATGGTTGAGGCGTTTCCTGGGGTTTAGCAGGCGTTGTGGCAACACTCACCTCATTACTCGCCACAGCTTTTAAGACCATATCATTAATGATGCCCACCTCTTGGGTCATCATATCCACCATCATGCCAAAATCGAGACCGGTTTTGCGACCCTGCTCAACTATACCTGCAGTACGTTCGGCATAGACCTTAATTTCATCAAGACCTACGGCACTACAGGCGTTACGTACGACAAGTAAGCAACGGTGTAGGGCATCAATAGATTCTTTATGCTGACCATCTTTTTGTAAGGTGGCAAGGGCAGCTTGAATGATTTCCATCTGCTGCCGTACCATGACCTGAAAAGCTTCAGAATCATCTTTTTCTTTGCCCACAGGAATGATGGTAGGTTGCACAGCTTCAATGGTGCTTTGGGGTGCAGGAGCTTCTTTTTTCTCCGCAGCTTGGGCTGCCTTTAATTCATCAGGTAACTCAATGGCTCCCCCTGCTAATACCTGCTGTAATTTTTTGACAACAGGAGAAATATCTACAGGTGTTGCTTTGCCATCGGAGATGGAAATATTTTGCACCAAGGCTTCCATCATATCGACCACAAGCAGTAATAAATCAATTAATTCAGGGGAAATATTGAGTTTATCTTGTCGAACATTATTTAAAACTGTTTCAGCTTCATGAGTTAAGGCATTTAGGTCATTGTAGCCAATGATACCACTATTGCCTTTCATATTATGGAAAAATCGGAAAATGTCATTAATAAGGGTTTTTGTTTCTTCTGGATTCTCTTCTAGTGCTAATAGTCCGGTATTAAGATTTTCAATATTTTCAAAAGATTCGTCAATAAAGTCTTTGAGATGGTCTTCGCCAAAAGCATCAAGGGCATAGGGGGTAAGTGTGGGGAGGGAGGCAATCCATTCTTTGGGCGTGAGACCACTGCCGCGTTTTTTAGCACCTTTTGCACCATTAGATGCACTAGATGCACTAGATGCACTAGATGCACTAGATGCACTAGATGCACTAGATGCACTAGATGCACTAGATGCACTAGATGCAGACTGTGTTGTTGCTGTATTTGTATTTTCGTCAGATGTATCTATGGTTGCACTAGCAGCATCAGTGGGAACTTCTTCTGCGGGAACTTCTTCTGCGGAAACTTCTAGTGTTTCAGGTGCACTTGGCTCTTCTAAAGCTTGTGCAGGCGCTTCTGCCTCAGTTTCAGGTAACACGCCACCACTCATGATGGTGTCAATTTGGGTAATAATCGGTTCAATAGCGACATCACCCTCAGCATTGGTCGATTCAAGGTTATCAATCATCTGCCGCAAGGCATCTGTTGAAGCAAGAATCACATCCATAATCTTGGATGTAACGACCATTTCCCCTTTGCGTAGGGCATCAAGAATATTTTCAGAGCGGTGCGCAAGTTGGTTAATACGGTTTAGCCCAAGAAACCCTGAGGCGCCCTTGAGCGAATGCATTGGCCGAAAAATCTCGTTGAGCAGGGCAAGATTATCTGGAGTCTTTTCGAGTTCCAGGAGATTGGGTTCGATAGTCTCTAAGTGTTCGCGTGCTTCTAAGATAAAATCTGTAAATAGTTCCGGATCAAACATATCCTGGCTCATACTTGTCCTACCTCATTAAGAATATAAATGCGTGCTAAATGTAGAAAGCAAACGCGTAGCTGTATCGGCTAGCCTAAAAGCATCTTTATGTTACGAACCATTTTTTCTGGTTGGGCTGGTTTAACCATATAAAGGTTTGCCCCTAAGCTCATACCTTTTTGGATATCTTTTTCTTGACCCTCTGTAGAGAGCACAATAATAGGAATATCTTTATAGACATCTTGTGTACGAACTGTTTTAATAAATGTAAAACCGTCCATACGTGGCATATTAACGTCGACAATAATTAAATCGACGACTCCAATATTATAGAGCTTTTCAATGCCATCTAAGCCATCTTCAGCAGTACTTGTTTTATATCCTTCAGATTTAAGGACAAAGGCCACAAGATTACGAATGGTTTTTGAATCATCAATGATGAGGATATGTTTCTGCATAGGATTTTCTACCTTCTATGACGTGCAAGTCTTCAAAGTAGCTTTGTTTTCAATTAAGCCTGTTTCCGATAGACAATACATCCTGGATGATGCTCAAGTACAAACGATCTACAGATATTATGTAGTGTTTCAGAATGACCAATTAAAAGAGCACCGCCTGGAATGAGATTGTCATAGAAAGCATTAATAACTTTTCGTTTCATATCGTCATCGAAATAAATAATTACATTACGACAAAAAACAATATGAGAGTTTTCAACACGTTTGAGTTGTTCACGATTACTTAGGTTAATTTGCCCAAAGGTAATCATACGTTTTAGTTCATCTTTAATTTTATACACTTGTCCATCTTTGACAAAATATTTAGCTATATATTCTTTTGGTGTTGTGCGCAAAGAGTATTCGTTATAAATGCCACTGCGAGCAGCTTGTAATACTTGTGTGGACAAATCATTGGCTGTGATTTTTATATCCCACGATGGAAGTTCATTCTTTAATGTTTCATGAATTATAATTGCAAGTGTATATGGTTCTTCACCTGTAGAGCAACCAGCAGACCAAATACGTAAGCGACGTTGGCCTTGTTTACTGAGTGAAGCTACTAACGTATTTAAAACATGATCTTGAAAGACTTGTAACTGTGGAGGATTTCTAAAGAAACTAGTTTCGTTAGTAGTAACAAGAACAAATAATTGATTGAGCTCTTTGTCCTTATTAACATCAAATTTTAAATATTTATAATATTCATTGTAATTATTGAGATGTAATTCTTTGAGACGACAAGACAGTCTGTTTTCTACGAGATATTTGCGATTTTCGGCAATGAAGATTCCACACTGGCGATAAATAAAGTCACGCAGAAGCCTAAATTCTTCATCTGAAATTTTGATATCTTTGTTAAAACCTGCTGCTGAATGCAAAGATGACGCGGTAAAGCTTGGGGCTGGGCTCTGATTTTGCCCAAAAGCAGGTCTATTTTGGCCAAAGCTTGGGGCTTGGCTCTGGGTTTGCCCAAAAGTAGGTCTATTTTGGCCAAAGCTTGGGGTTTGGCTCTGATTTTGCCCAAAGGTAGGTCTATTTTGGCCAAAGCTTGGGGTTTGGCTCTGGGTTTGCCCAAAAGTAGGTCTATTTTGGCCAAAGCTTGGGGTTTGGCCAAAGGTAGGCTTATTCTGCCCAAAGCTTGGGGTAGCAGGCCTAGAACTTTGAAATTGCTGGGTGGAATTAGGCTGTTTGCTTGCTTGAGACTTAAAATTGGGGGCACTTTGATTTGTGGAAGTATTTTGACCTGCAAGATTTGACGCAGAGGGACGTGAAAAATTTTGATTAGGCCAGGAATTGGAAGTAGGAAACTGCGATTTAGCTGTTTGACTGGCAAAAGATGTCGTTTGCGCCGCGCTCGCCGTGCTGCCTTCAGGTTTTTTAAAAGACTCAAAGCTACTTGCAGTTTTAGTGTCAGGAGCTGAAAAGCGAGAAGTTTGCAGGGTAGATTTATTGTCTTTGTCTTTTGCATCAAATGGAAAAGAATTGCTCATAAGGCGTTATTCCAGGATATGTTAGCGAGACTACGAATAATCAAAACAATGTACATTGACATCTTCCCGCATTTGAGCAGGGATTTCTAGAGCTTGCAAGCCTGTATGTCTTGACAGCAAGACAGATTAACAGGGACTATCTGACCGTAAAAAAATCTTAAGACAAGTATATCACAAAACAAAGTCACAATTTATTGAAAAGACAAAAGAATTTGTAAAAGTGTAAATAAATTATAGAACTGCGTTAATCACAAATATAATGTTCAGTGATTTAGCATTTTCTTGTGGCATATCACAAGACATTTTATACATTGTGGATATGCCACAAAATATTCTCTGTGCATGTAAAAGATGTTATTCTTGACTTGCTTGATTTGCTTGAATTTGGGCTACAGCTTCAGCAGCAGCGTGTTGAATCTCTGGGTCTTCATGGTTAATGAGTCCTAAGAGGATCGTAAAGGCAATATTGCCACCAATCATCCCCAGTGCTTCAATAGCTTTCGACACAACCATGGGATTATCTTTTTCAAGAATTTCACTGAGGCTGGGAATAGCTTCCTCGCAACGCGCATAGCCTAAGGCTTCAATGGCTCTGATGCGTACCCAATCATCTTCATCATGTAACGCAGCCATAAGATAGGGCAACACTGAAGGTTGAGCAATGTGACCTAAGAGGTTCACTACAGCCATGCGCACGTCTTTATCTGGATCTTGAGCACTAGATAGAATTTGCGGTAAGACATGTTCAGCATCAGGCCCTAAGTTTAAGAACGCTTCGATCGCTGTGCGCCGTACAGCGGGCTCTGGATCTTGTAAACCAGCAACAATTTCTGCGTAGTTTTCAAAGACTCCATAACGCCCCAAAGCGTAGATAGCCATCATGCGTTGCATGACGTCACCTTCACGGCTCATGATCTTGAAACGTTCATTAAGATTAGCACTATGCAAATTAATACATGCTTCAAGGGCTAATTCTTGTACTTCCTGATTTTGTTGCTCGAGTAATTGATTGAAGACAATATCTTCAATATCATTACAAGTAGATTGTGAACCAAGAAAATTGAGTACACCTTTGATAATTTCAGGATCGTTGCATTCTTGCATAACACAGAGAAAGAACGGCATATCCTGACAGTCACCAAGTTGAGCAATTTTATTAATTGCTACGCGTTTGAATTCTGGGTTAAATGTTAGAAAGAGTTCTTTTAGAGTCGTTTTGAGCGCAGGATCATCAAAGTATTGACTGACCTGTAAAGCAACTTGCACCTTATGTTCGTCGTTACTTTGCAGTGCATCGTTGATGGCTTGGGTATAACCTAAGGATGCTAGGGTTTGGATACCTAGATCATAGAGTTCGGCATTGGTTTCAGGATTTAAACGGGCGACATAATCAAGTACAGGGCCACTTGCTTCCACAGTGCCGATACTTTTCAGCCCGGTCAAGGCCGCTGCTTGAATCTCTTCGTCGGAGTCGGTCAAAGCAGAGCGCAGATAAGCGTTAAGATTGGTCTTAAATTTGGGCGGCAGGAGGGCCAAAGAGGCGCCATCAAGAATTTTGACGACGGCCTTGACAATTTTGTGGCGCAAGGCTTCGTTGACGCGTTCAAGGGCATTTAACAGTAAGGGGATAATTTTAATATCACCCAAATCGCCTAGAGCATCCACAATGGCTGAGCTGACCAAGGGTGAACATTGATGCAGCAATTGTACCATAGCGCTTATGGCTGAGGTATCTTTGATTTTGGCCAAAGCTTCAACTACGGCAAATTGTACCCATTCTTCATCGTGCATAGCTTGGGAGAGAGCTTTGACCGATTCAGGATAAGCAAGATTGCCCAAACTTACGGCAGCCTGGTAGCGAACATTAACCTCGGGATCTTTTAGCAATGCTTCGCATAAGAGATCAAGCGATTTATGACTGTGGCAGTGGCCTAAGATATCAGAGACAAAGATTCTCAGATCAGGATCTTCCCCTTTGAGATAAGGCCGCATACTTTCGATGCTGTCCACACCAATTTCGCGCAAAATATCCATGGCTACATTGCGCACCGAGGGTTCTTCACTTTGCAGCAATGGCAACATGTTTTCAATTACTTCAGGCCCGCGAATTTTGCGCAAGGCGTATTCAGCTGCTTCTTGCACGCCAATATTAGAGCTGCTGATATGTTTGCACAAATCAGGTATTGCGGCCTGCAGACCCATATCTCCCGCTGAAAACGCTGCATCACGGACTTCAGAACTATTGTCAGATTTGAGACCGGCAAGAATCTGTTCAGAAGTAGACTGCAAATGTTCATTATCCATACAAGAACCACCTAAGATGGGGAATTATCCGCGAACGATTTTGATAATAGCACCCGCAATATCATCAGCATCAAGGATCATATTAGCAAGTTTAGCATCAATAACGGCTTTATTCATACCGTATACCACACAGGATGCTTCATCTTGCGCGATCAAACATCCCCCATTGTCTTTAAGGATTTTGGCACCTTCTATACCATCATTCCCCATACCTGTGAGCATAACTCCAAGGGTTCTGCGTCCGAGATATTTGCCAGCTGTGCCCATCAATACATTCACGGTGGGTTTATATAAAGCATCAAGCGGTTCGTCGGTAATGGCTACTTCAGGTAAGGGCCCCTTCATGCGAATACCGATGTGTTTGCCGCCAGGACAAACATAGGCATGGCCCCGCAGAAATTTGTCACCATCACTAGCTTCAGTAACTTTTAAGGCACTGACATTGTCAAGACGTTTGGCAAAGGGACCTGTAAAACTGAGCGGCATGTGTTGGGCAATTAAAATACAGGCAGGTAGATCCTTAGGCATGGCTGCAAGAATTTTTTGCACCACTGGCGGCCCCCCTGTGGAGACTCCAATAACCACTAAGTCACGGGGTCCTTTACAGGGTGTTTGCACATAATCAGCCGGAACTGTGGGTCGTTTGGGGTGACTGCGCGGCGTAAATTTGGGAATTGTCACTTGTTCAGTAGAAGGAGCAGCGGGCGTAGGTTTTTTAATCGCAGAAGTAGTTGGCTGTGCAACTGGCTTATTAAAGCGGCCATACTTGAGTCGAATAAATACCTTGCGCCTAGCTAGAGATTTCACTTTCAGCCGTAATTCTTTTCCAAAGACATCTTTGTCTTTTTCTAAAGATTTGGGGATAAAATCCATGGCCCCTAATTCAAGGGCTTTGAGTGTTGTCTCGGCGCCTTCTTCGGTCAATGAACTGACCATAACAACTGGCAATGGAGAAGTTTCCATGATGGCTTTCAAGGTATCCAGACCATTCAGGTGCGGCATTTCGACACAAGAGTGACGACATCAAAATCATCTGGGGAAGCTTGAATCTTTTTTAGGGCTTCTCTCCCATCGCGCGCCGTGGCTGTGACTTTTATCTCAGGATCCTGTTGCAGTAAGGCCGTAACGGCATTCCGCAAGAACATGGAATCATCAACGACGAGAACGCGAATCATACAGAGACTCCAACAATAACAAACAACTGTTATAAAAAAACGCAAAACGATTTTTTAGGATACACCAAACATCACTGAAAGCCAAACAGCAAAAAAAAACAGGTAAATTTTGCTCAGGGCCCTTAATTTGGATGTTTTTTTGGGTTTTAAGGCTTGTTAGAGCGTAATTTACACAAAATAAAGTTAGGCTAGATTGATGGTCCTAAAAAAGAGCGCCGTAAGCAGAAAATAAGTGCGCTTTTAAGACTATGCATTTGATTGCGATAAAGCAAGAGGC
>JAFTDU010000103.1 GCA_017454005.1 Desulfovibrionaceae bacterium
AACTTGGCAGCCACACTAAGAGCCGGATGCGGGAATGCTGCAAGTCCGGATTCTGTGGGGGGGATGACAGGAAAATAAATTAATATATTGAACCTCAAATTCTTTATATAAATTTAATAACTGTCATCTCTACCCGACAAATTTAGAATATTTTAATCGAAATTCACTACTGAAATTATTTTTTTGATACAGATATTAGTTTCTGGGTGCTTTTAACTTATAGATGCGTTTGCACCTATGATGAAAAAACCAAATTTTGTTTTTAAGACACTATTAGTCGAATTCCATTCTCTTACAAACTTTTTGTTTAAGATATAATTCATTTCATGTTACTTAATAAATATCATAAATATCATAAATAGCATATATGTTTACGATTAAATATCAATAAATAAATTTAATACTAATTATCTAAAATTTAAAATACAACTTTATATGCAATAATACGTTCTAAGATTAATATTTCTAATAATTATCAAGATTATAATTTAAGACTTGCATTATACAATTATATGTCTATATGTAATACAATTAATCTAATAGTTCAATTGTCTAAATATCTATCAAAATTCTTATTATGTATTCATAATATAAAATGATCAACAACTTGTATATACTACTACACAATTTGTTTATTTGTATAAAGGTGTTATAAGTTTAATAGCATATTTATAAAAATTCTATAAGATTATAATATAGTTCAATATTATAGATTCTAACCATTTGTATAGAGAAATCAACCTTCAAGTATGCCATACAAACACTCATCTGTAGCTTTATGAAAAAATAAAGACAACTTTTATGTTTATGGCTCATGCAAATCAAGAACGCTTTAAAAAAGTATCATCCAGTCAAATATCTGTATTTTGTGTTTCAGTTTCGATTCTATTAGGATGAGGTAATTACTGATTGGATGCGTTGATTTCATTGAGGACAATTTAGGCAAATTAATTGTGAAAAAAAATCACAATCTCCCGCTTTCCTAGTAACAAACTAAATAGCACGACCACAATAACAAACTATTTAGGACGGTGACAGTTGTACCATAAAAACGAAAAAAAAAGTTAAGAAATTTTAGAATTTAAAAAAATTCTAGAGGTCGGATAAGTAAGATGCCGCCACCTTTTTCTAGGTACACCCCCTGATGTTGCTGCTAGTAGCGACAACCGCTTACTAGCAGTTGACCCCGGCCAATTAACTAGCCGGGGTCAATAACTTTATAACATGTAGTAGCCGTACACGGGGGCGCAAATCGCGCCGTGCCAACTCGGTATACTGTTCCAGCAGTGTACCGAGTTCCCATAATATAGACACTTTTCTAAAATAAGCAAGTTTTTTTTATTAACGGCACAAGGCTAACGCATTTGGATACGAGGAGTAAAGCCACCTCGATTTTCGAGGTTACAATTCAACCATTTATGCGGCATTTCGCATAAATGGTTGAAGAATTTTTTCGTATGCTCAAACCAGGATGCAAAGTAGAAAATGTCTACTTTGATACATGTGAACGCATCCGTCGCTCTATTGCTATTAATTGAATAGCAGCATGAAGATTGTTATTCATAGGTTTACTTACTTGGCTTTAAACTCACGCAGTTATCTCAAGTAATCTTATTTGATGAAGATCAAATGATAGTATTCTTTATCTCATGTTAATTATATATTCTGATTTTTTATCATTATACTTAACTAATTCATATTTTAGACCTTTATTACCTTTGCCTGAAAATTCATGAACTATGTCAGTCCATTCCGGTTAGTTAGCTTTCTCGCCAACCAAGGCTTACAGATTTTTGTGGCTGCCAATTATGCACTTTATGGCGACACAGATAAACCACGCCTTTGGTTTGACACTATCTTTGTTCACGAATTTAACGGTAAAAGTAATATAATCAAAAATATTTCCTGGGTATACATCTAGTAGGGAAGTGTGGAATAAGGCAGGGCTTGCCTCATGATGACCTAAATGAAAAATTGCTTTTATGTTGTACTAATGATTCACTACTTATGGTATGGTAAATTGTAAATTTTTTACAAAATTTAATGCAAAGATATACGCGCATGTACATTAAGGCTGATTTACATGACCATTTACATAAAAAAGTCCTCCAATCATTCATTGATTTGGAGGACTTTTTTATGTAGATGTAGTAAAGTATCTAAATCTTACTTATTAATAATTGTAATAGGTTCTTCTGCTAATGTTGCTACCATTACAGCCTTGATTGTATGTAAGCGATTTTCAGCTTCAAGAAATGCTGCATTACAGTCAGATTCAAAAATATCATCTGAGACTTCCATAAATGGTAAGCCAAAGCGCTGATAAATTTGTTCACCTATCGTAGTATCGCGATTATGGAAACTTGGGAGACAATGTAAAAATTTGCAGTTTGGGTTATGCGTTTCCGCAAAGACCTCTTTGGTAACAGCATAAGGTTTAAGCAAATTAATGCGTTCAGCCCAAACATCTTCAGGTTCTCCCATTGAGACCCAAACATCCGTATAAATAAAATCACAATCGCGTACGCCTTCTGTAATATCAGTTGTACGCGTAATCACGGCCTTAGTTTGTTTACAAATCTCTTGGGCTTCTGCAAAGACAGCGTCGCTTGTCCAAAGACTACGCGGGCCGACAGACCTGAAATCTAAGCCCAACATCGCTGAGCCAAGCATCAAGGAATTGCCCATATTGTAGCGTGCATCACCTAGATAGGCGAGTTTGATGCCAGCTAGATTGGGCCCAGCACATTCGCGCATAGTGAGCATGTCGGCTAAGAGCTGAGTGGGGTGCCATTCGTTGGTTAAACCATTCCAAACAGGGACTGTGGCATAGCGTGCTAAAGTTTCCACGCGTTCTTGTTCGAAACCACGATATTCAATGCCATCAAAAAACCTTGTCAGCACACGTGCTGTGTCGGCCATTGATTCCTTTTTACCTATTTGTGATCCTTGTGCTCCGTTACGAAAATATATTCAAGTTGATTCAACTTGTATGCATAGTACAATGTCTGCAGTATTAATGAAATAGTTTACTTTAAATTCAGCCAAAAGCTTTTGTCGATTTATACAATACTTACAATACTTAATTTACAACTATTTATCAAGTAATTATTGTACGGTAGAAATTTAAATAGTATTGAGAATAATTGTTAATTTTAGCCTCGAAGACACGCTCGTAAATTGTAAAATCAACATAATCATAATCACTTAAATCAAATATATAATTTCATATATGAATTACACTTATTATAAATTTTTAAAATTATAATTAATTAATCATTTACAATATATGTAATATCATATTATTTAATTATGATTTAATTTAAAATTAATATATTAAATTTCTGTTTTTGTATAGTTTTGGCTGTATTAATTCATCATATAGCATATCTGTAAATCTTCAATTATGATACGATAAAACTCAGTGTCGCATGTTTTTATCATTTCAAAAGATCTATGTTGTACTATAGATAACAAATGATGCTTATGTAGTAAATATAAAAGTATTATAAGTGTGTTAGTTGTGTCTTAAGTGTTGATAAGATGAACTTTTTATGTTTGCAATGCTAGAGATTTTAAGTAAACGTTTGTGTGTATGTATTTCGCTTCGCAAAAATATTTGAACGTAGTTGTGTAAGATCTAGAATATTTTGAACATTGTGGAAATAGTCATTCACAAATTTTGGCAAGATTTAATCTCTATCATGCAACATTTACATATAAAGATTTATTATCTTAATTTGCAAGACCAATCTCATTATGTAATATATAAATTTATTACGATACTTGTATTACATTTCGGCAATATATTTGAATGTCGTTGTGTAAGAAGACAGTTTGTTACAACCTTTTTATGGTCAACTATTCAAAACTATTTTCGAAATGTAATATTACATCATGATTAATTTATGTTTATGATAGCATATAATAAATTTACAGATAACAATTTTGAGAAGTATTGCTATTGAGATCTATGTTGCACATACTAAAAAGTTAATTAGCTACATGTAAGGTAGTAAAATATTTACAATTGACTTATATGCAAAATCATTTTTTGCTTGAGACTAGATATTTCTAACTTAACCTTAAATATCACTTTCCGATCTAAAGAATTTAAGTTTGCCTATCCAAAGCAAGAGTATCTGCTATGTCTAATTTACACACATTAGCAGTTGGTTGACTTGGCAATATTAAAGGTTATGCTTCATTAATAACATGTTACATTGTGCAGATATTTTTGAATAATTTATTCCAAAAATAATAAATAGCTTCTTATTCTATTTGACTCTAATTTTAAATAGCTATCATTAGGCAAGCAACTATAATATTATATTTCGATGATATTTTTTAATAAATGTCTCTACAAGAGTTTAAAATAACTTGTGCTCTGGTATCACGACTTTCAATAATTTTGGAGAAACGTAATATACGTTTTGACAGAGTAAGATAAAAACAGTTTAACACAACGTAATTATTTTGTTATAACAATGTTCAAAAAATTGCACAATATAATAATGGATAAACTTAAGCTAATGCAACTATCTCTAAACACTCATATGCAGCAAAGATAATGTAGCTAACAACTATATAGTATTCTAATCTACAATTTTTTTATTTTGTACTACTATAAGCAAAATTGTAAATAAAGTAAAATTAAAAAAATTAAGCAGAACTATATGCATTTATGCCTTTATATGTTCTTATGGATATAAAAACATGATGTGGCATGTCAATCAAGCTGATTAACTTCAATATATTTTTCTTGTTCACGTTAACGCGCAACTGTTAACGCAGTCTTACAATTACTTGCAGACCTCTCATGCTTTCACATGAGCGCAGACTATATCTTCAGCCAACAAAGTTGGCGCAACATTTTTCTTCAGGCTTCAGCTTCCTGCTTTACTCTCCCTCTAAGGAGATAGTCGTTGGAGGTCTTCCTTGCTACTATTACGTTTCACCAGGATGGTTTCCTTGAGCGTATTGTCTAGATAGCCCACACTTGAGATTGCCTCACTTTTTTATGGAAACCAACCACTCAAATAGTAATATTACGTTTCTGCAAAAATGTTTGAAAGTGTTAGCCAATAATCTAGTTGTTTCTAGCTTTTTTATAGTTAGCTTTCAAAAATATTGTCGAAACGTAATAAATGTAGTTTAGGACTTTCCCTGCTAAACACCCATTGTTTTTTGACACTTAGGACGGACGTTTGCATTTACCACTGATCCGCTTGTTTTCACCTTATGTCATCCTTACGTTTTTTTGGCTTTCGCACCTTAAGATATATCTTCAGCTTATCTTTTCAGATTACTGTTTAGGGGTAAGGCTTTAGGGATTCAAAGCATTTAACGTTGAGTTTACACCTCTTACAAGATGTAAAGGGTTTTCTGCTCTGTTAAGAGAGATCGTACATACTGTTGACTTATTTTATCACATATCTACAGGATGGTTTCCTTGTGCGTATGGTCTAGATCGCCCACACTTGAGATTGTTGCACTTGTTGATTTGAAGCAACACTCAAACTGTAATAAGTTTAGCAATACGCACGAATATGCTCTTAACAGTTGGTTAGCCCAAATATGTAACATGTGCACCTTGTTCGTACGCTGCAACTTCAAAAGAACAGCGGGTACGCGTAGAATCTTTTTCAAAAAGCAAAGCTATATTTTTCCCTTGCAAATATTTGTGGGCATTGGCTTTTTTGCGCGTGGTTTTTAGTGCAGTAGCTAGATCTAGAAGATACAAAAGATCATCTGATGTAAAATCCTTTTCTTTTAAAAAATCACGACCGTAAAGTCTATTCATAATGAAAGCACCTCATAGAGCATACTAATTTCATCGCATTGAAAAAATTTAGGGCATTTACTGCATTCTGTCCACACAACAGGAGGTAAAAGCTCGCGTTTAAAATCAGTAAAACCGCAACTGCGAAAGAAACCATCCACAAGCGTAAAACAAAATACACGCGGCATGTCTAATTCGCGACAGCGCTGAATTAAGTGCTCGACAACCTGTTTGCCTAAACCTTTATGTTGACAGCTTTTATGTACGGCAAGAGAACGAATCTCAGCGAGATCTGACCAAAGAATATTTAGGGCGCCGCAGCCAACTACACATTCTTGACCACTTGATTTCAAGATTGTTGTGGCTACAATATAATCTTGAATGTGCTGATAAAGATACAAGGGACCTCGTGCCAACATCACATTACGGGAAGCGTAATTATTGATTAGGGCACTCATGCCATGTACATCACCAATTTTGGCAGGACGAATGTGAATTTCACCCAGATCGTCGCTGTGAATTTCCGGCAAAGAAACTGTAGTTTCTGAACCAAAAGAAGGAATATTAAGAGGCATGTAAGTTATGTTATCTGAAGTTAAGGTATGTTAGATAGGTTATAAGTTGCCAAAACACTATTAAGATAGCAAAGATGTTAATGTGGTATCTATCTTACACTACCACAGTTAGACATGATTTTTATTTAGTATATATTTACTTATTAGGTATTATTTTAAAATATAAGAAAAAGAATAATGTATTATATCTGTTATATGTTCTTAATTTTTTATTTATTTTAAACAAATGTTATAATATATCAATATCTAGTTTGTTAGATCTATTATTACATTGCGACACAATATTTGAACGTTCTTGTGCAAAATCACAAGTTATCATGACAATTTTTTCTGATCATTGATTAAAAATGTCTTCGCAATATAATAAAAAATGCTATTGATGCATATAAACATTCAAGTATATTTTCTACGATTCATTTTTATATCTATGTACTTTGTAATCTTATGTCAATAAAAATTGTTATCGAAATTGTTGCAAATGTATTTTTTAATAACGTATCTTTTACTACAATAAACTACATAACAGCAACACTTAACTTACAATAGATCTCTTACTATTTGTAACTTAATGTGAAAGCCAGAAGTAAAGCACTTGATATATTGCACTTAGAATATATTTTAATCAATAATTATAAATATGTATAGACATATTGTGCTATCTAACAACTACACTGAAACTCTTTGGAGCAATGTAATATAATTTTGCTCTTTGATGTACATCGCGTATCATATCGTGTCTTATATCTTTCAATAAGTGACTTTTTAGATATAACTTATTTCTAACTACACATTTACATAAGTGTCATTATTCTAGAAAATCAGAATATCTGCATTATAGACAATTTTTACATGCAAAACTCAACCTAAACGACTTGCATAAAAATTTTCTAGCAGAATCAACTATTATTTGACTCTTCCTATGCTATAAATGGCACAAAAGACAAGTATATCCTTATCCATATCTCTCGATCTATCTGTACCTGTATCTCTATCTCTATCTCTATCTTTAATTACAAAAAACAAAATAGCTATGTATTACATGACATTAGAAAATCTCTTATAAAATATAGTGCATAGTATTTTACAAAACAAAATATTTTAGATAAAACATGGATGCGCTTAATATGGAAGCTTTAATAAAGTATAATTTGCAAATCCTACTAACTTATTTGAACGCTTGCTATATCTGGAAACACTATCTTGATACTCTATATTGCTGCATCTAGATTTCATTGAAAAAAGTCTTGTATGCACAAGAGCTATAACTTGCATATAGTATGTTTATTGCGAAAAAATTAAATGTATTTGCAATTTTATTTTTTGTAAGCAGCTGCTCAAACATGACTTATTAATGCCTAAAGCCGTAATTGCGCGTGCAGCTGCAAGTATAACACATGTTGCAATACTGCACAAAGTTTGCAATCGGGCGTAATTTTGGTAAATATGAAGGTTTGATTGGCTGCAAAAATTTTGATTTTTGAGGAGGAAGCGTCTTAAGCTTGGGCTTAACCGCAGCAGTTTAAGACTGAAAATGCACATGGCACAGTTAAATCAGCTCATCCCTAACATGGTGGGGATCCCTGAAATCCGCATGAGCACCATGGGCAATTTGCTTTGGATTGCCTGGCAGGGCACATTGCCAGCTGCAATCAATCAGACCCTTGAGAATTATGGCGGCATGCAAATCTATTGTCATGAAGAGCAAGGCCAAGCCATTTGGTTCTTTTTTACCCAAGACGTCTTTTTGGTTACAGCACGCCTGATCATTTGGGGTAAATTCAATGAACTGCCCGTGTGTGTAGAAGTTTTCCCAGGAAGATTGCAACTCGATCGTAAAGGCGAAATCAGCCTCTTAATGGATGCATCTGTACAGAATCAGGAAGTTGTTGTGCCTGATAAGTTGGAAGTATGGGTGCATGCTAAAAGTTGTGAAAATAACAAATGCTTTCCTGGCATTGAGTTTGAGCTAAGGCGGGCCAGACGCGGCATGACCAATGTGAATTGGTACACGCCCATTGTTGATATGCGCATGCCCTTTGCCTCAACCCAAAGCTGGTTGATTGATTTACATCCTTTGGGCAGCCCCCTTGATAAAAGCTTTACTGACGGTTGGTACGCCATGTACAAACGGCTCAATGAGCTTTTTCAAGAGCATAAAATCAAAAGTATCACCGAGAACTTTTTTGTTGTTTTAGCAATTGAGAACCTCTTGGCGCTCCGTGCCTTCATGCGTGATTATCTTGAATTAATCCGCAATATGGACGCTGCGGGTACCAGTTGGCCGTGCGTGATTGCTGTCGTGGATCGCGCCAATCTCAATTTTAGTGGCGATGTGCCGCAAAAAGTTAATTTGCACTGGGATCGTTTAGTCCCAGGCTTCCCCTATATTTCCTATCGGAACACCTATCTCCTTGGTAAAGGCTTTGAAATTCGTGATCTCCATTTTTCTGGAGATCAAATGACCATGGATGAATGGTGCAATATTCAACTTAACGATGATAATGTCAAGCAAGAATCCATTCCTGTCTTGATGGCAGGAAAGTTGACAGAAACTATTGAAAATGTTGATGAATGTTTTTTCTGCGGCTTGTCAAATCATAAGGCTTATGAATGTCCCACATTGAGGATGCGAGCGAATGCTACCAATGTCTGGGACGATATTGGCAAATTTAGTTTATCTGATATCAATCAATGTTTTCAAAATTTAGAACAGACTATTGATAAGCAAGGATTCTCCGCTTATAAAGCCATTTTGAATAAAGGAGACGACTCCTCTATTCTCCTAGCAGCAATATTTGATATAATGAAATATGCGCAATTGCGCAATGTGGAAACATTTTGGCTCTACCGCATGAAAGAGCCTGAGGCAGATGAACGCCGTTTAGAGCGTGATGATAGTTTTTCTTGGGAAATATTGGATGATTTAGCGCAATCTAGTGAAATCGGTTGCAGCCAGATGATTAAACGGGTGAGCGATTTAGTGGAAGAACATCCACGTGATCCCAGGTTACATACTTTGGCTGGTTTCGCTTTCTTAGGTAAACCTGATTATAAGCAATCGATTGCCCTTTTTACACGGGCCTCGATGCTCACAAGCAATGTGGCCTTAGGCGCCTGGAATGAATTCTTAGCTGCGCGTGTCTGTGAAGTACAAGGCAACTATGGTGAAGCCATCCAACGCTACCATAAAGTGGCCCGCATCTTTCCAGATACTCTTGCCTGCCGTTACCGGGCTTTGGTCTGTCGTGTCAAAATGGGCTTTGGTGAGCAAACCCTCGATGAATTGCTCAAACTGATTGAAAAGTATCCGTGGATTTTCAACTGCTTTTTAATCGATCCTGGCCTTGAACGCGGGCGGATTTTAATTCTCTCGACCTTACATAAAAGTTGGGCCTTAGCTCAAGAACAAGCTGCTGCAGAAAAAGGCCGTTTGCGGGCCATGCGGCTTAAATTTGATGAATGGTTTTCAGATCGCCACGTCTTTCGCAAATCTTTTGAACCGAAACTGCGCAATGTGGAACGCATTGCTGAGGTTAAAAACTATATTGCCTTTTTAAAGGTTGCAGAGTTGCGGCCAAGCTTAGAAAATGAATTGAATCAAAGTATCAATAAAGAAATTGACGATTTGCGGGATCGGTATAAAAGCTATCTCAATGCCTTACAAGTAGTTCGCGATGAATTTTCCTGGTTTCCTTTTCCCTCAGCCCTCAAAGAGTTTGGTGCGGAGTTTAATGAAGCAGCACTGATCTTAAATAAGGCCTATTCCAAAGATTTTAAAGTTGTTGAATTTTTTAGAGAGTCCCATAAAGAGATTAGACGCTTAGATAGATTATTGCATCGCTTACAACGTCGCCTCAAGAGTTTACGTTTGGTGCGTGATACCACTTTATTTATCATGACTATGGGGAAGACGTTTTTTGTCACTGAAATCATTGGCCTTGTCTTGTGTATTGCTTTTGTGATTATTGTCGGTTTTTTTGGCGATATTTTACATTTAGGTTGGCTCAAAGCCTTAATCAGTGCCAATAAAATTTCAATTCTAGAAGTACTCGTAGTAATTGTTTCTGTGTTAGCTTTAGGCATTGCTGCTTTGCGCACTACCATTATTTTTGATTCCCGCAAAGAGCGGCTTGTGGAACGCGCTAAACAAACACGCGAGCGGGAGCAACAAGCTAGACTTAACCGTATTCGCAAGAACAAACAGAAGCGCTTGGAAGCTGAACGTATGGAGCGTGAGGCTGAAAAACAAGCTGATTTGCGCCGCGAATTGCGCGAACGTATGGAAGAGTAGCTCCTTAAGACTTGCGTGAGGTTGCCATGGTCAAACGGATCGTTCAATGTGTCCTGTGGCTTATCAGTCTGCTTGTGGTGTTGTTATTTTTACAGCTAGATACTATGGCTGTGCAGTTTACGAATGCCTTTGTCCCAGATATGGGCAAGTATGTAGGGCTCCTCTTGGTCTTGCTTGAGATTTGGGGCGCAATCATCCTCTATAAAAGCTTATTTGCTAGACCTGCAAAGCTCATCTTAAAACTTGGAGCCAGTGAAGAAGAACGGGCAGCCTTTTGTCGCGAACTAAAAGCACGCTTGCAAAAAAATCCGCATGTGCGCTCTTTGGGCCTTGACCCAAAATCCAAGGATTATCTGCCACAAGCCATGGCCCACTTAGATAAGTTGGCCGAAGAAGAGATTAGATCCCAGGGCAAGGCTGTCTTCTTAGGTACGGCCTTATCCCAAAATGGCCGCCTCGATGCCTTGATCATGTTTTTTGCACTCACACGCATGGTGTGGCGGATTTCCAAAATCTATAATCAAAAACCCACACCGCAAGAACTGTGGAGTGTGTTTGGTACGGTGACATCTTCGACCTTTGTGGCCTTTTCAATTGAGGCCCTAGATATCCCGCAAACCATTACCGATACCATGAATGAGTTGGTGCCAGCTGTAACCCCTGCTATGGCAGCATCGAGCATGCCGCTAGTGGGATCTGCCTTGCATGTGTTTACAGCATCCCTTATGGATGGTGCCGCCAATAGCTTACTCTGTGTACGGGCAGGTGTGATTACAAAACGGGCCTATAATTATGCCTGGCAGGGGGGTAGTGTCCCAAGATCTTGTGTCAAGGAAGTTGGGAGCATCATGCTTGAGATTTCCAACGAGACCTTGACTCAAATTGTGCATGGTTTAAAGCGGACACTGACTGATCTCTCGGTCGAGTCAGGGAAGAAGCTTGCCAAAAGTGCAGGCGAAGCCGTGACCAATCTTGGCAAAAGCTGTGTAGAGACAGTTAAGAGTGGCGTAGATATTGTTGGACAGGGCACCTCTGCTGTATATAACCATGCAGTGCAGTCGGTTGAGTCTGGAAAGCAGCTTGCTAAAAGTGCAGGCGAAGCTGTGACCAATCTTGGTAAAAGCTGTGTAGATACAGTTAAAAGTGGCGCAGATGTTGTTGGGCAACATGCAGCGCAGACGGTTGAGTCAGGGAAGCAGCTTGCCAAAAGTGCAGGCGAAGCTGTGACCAATCTTGGCAAAAGCTGTGTGGAGACAGTTAAAAGTGGCGCAGATGTTGTTGGGCAACATGCAGCGCAGACGGTTGAGTCAGGGAAGCAGCTTGCCAAAAGTGCAGGCGAAGCCGTGACCAATCTTGGCAAAAATGTTTTTGACCGTGCAGTCAAACCCTTTAAAAAGGAGAGTGCGCCTGACAATCAGACAGAGGCTTTAGATACAGAGCCAGAGAATGCTGCAAGTGAGCCTAAGAAGAGTTTCTTTAAACGCGGCTTTCAGAAGGTGCAAAACATCCTTCCCTTTAAAAAACGTTCGTAAACTAGTGTTTTTGGAAGGAGCAATAGATGGCAGAACTAAAAGATTTTGCAATGTATGATATAGATTGGACACTATCACCTGAACAAGCTGTCACCATGTATTTAGAATGGGTAAATGGTGCTTATTAAAAGTAAAGTACAAGATGCTAGAGATGCGCTAAAATACTGATAATGCATGCAGAATTATTTGTATTCTGGCACAACTACGCGCCAAAATGTTAGCGTGTCGAGCGTAAAACTTGTAAGCTTATCTAATACCCTTCGTAACGAGTAATTGTTGCGAACTCAACGTTAAATGCTTGTAATCCCTAAAGCCATACCACCAAAACAGTAGATGGAAACGTCAAGCTGCGGCGTGCGAAAGCAGAAAAAACAGTATGGATAGCGCAGGGTGAAAAAAAATTGATGCGTAGTGTCACCACGCATCAATCCTAAACGCTGTAACAATGGGTGTTAAGCAGGGAATGTCCTAAGGCGTATGCTATGGAAAACCCCCAACGACTATCTCCTTGAGGGAGAGTAAATCAGGAAGCTTAAGCCTGAAGAAAAATGTTGCCCCGTATTTATAAATGCGGGTGAAGATATAGTCTGCGCTCATGTGAAAGCATGAGAGGTCTGCAAAACTTGTAAGACTGCGGTTTTTTTGAGTTGCGTCAGCCGTGAACACTTAATGGGAAATAATGCATGGGACAGGGAGCATCCCCCAGTACGTACAGCCAGTGATGTGTCTTATTACTTTGTAGTTGATAGTTGGCAAGATCCACCAGTGATTCGATTAGTCAAACGCAGCATGGAAAAGGCAGAAGATTTATTGGTGGTGCCTATGCCTGAACATGTTCTTGCAAGTTACCGCGCAGTCCATGGCAATTGGCGCGGTATTAGTGAGCCTACTGAAGAAGTGAAGAATTGGCTCAAACAAGAACTAGGACACAGTAAATAAAATATAGTCACATTAATTGCAATGTAGTCCAAAAAGATTACATTGCAATTTTTGTTTTTAGCGCTTTTGAAAGCCAGGAATACTTGTACGTGCTTCGAGATAATTTAAGATACATTGGGCTATGCTAACCATTGCAAGGTAGTAGAGACCTACTACAGCAAAGACCTCAAAAAAACGAAAGGTATCTGAGGCTACAACCTTGCCTTCACCCATTAATTCCATACAGGTGACAAGATAGGCTAGGGAACTATATTTGATGAGATAGATGATTTCATTGCCACAGCCAGGGAGGGCACGGCGGGCGGCTTGGGGGATAATGATTGAGACAATGGTTTGCAGAGGGGTAAAACCTAGGGATTTGGCAGCGAGAATTTGGCCTTTGCGAATTGAGAGGATTGCTCCGCGGATATATTCCGATTGGTAGGCAGATGTGCAGATGATGAAGGAGGTTAATGCAGCACCATAAGGTTCAAAGTAGATGCCAAGTTTGGGTAAGGCGTAATAAATAAACATCAATTGAATGGCTAAAGGTACACCGCGTACAATAGCTACAAAAGCATTAGCGAGACGTCTGAGCCATTGTTTAGCATAGACGCGCATGCAGCCTAAGATCACACCACAAATAAAGCCAATAATGGATGCAGGAACAATTAAAGCAATTGAGATCTGCAAACCGCGATTGAGTGCTGGAAGCAAATCTTGCTGTAAAAATACCAAATCAATTTGCATAAATACAACCTGCATAAATACAATTCAATACTGTTAAACGGATTGCAGAGTATTATAGAATTGTTTGGTGCGACTTTCACAGTTAGGTGCTAAGAGATTAGCAGGGCTATCTTGTTCTATAATACGCCCCTGTTCCATAAAGATGATTTCCGTACTGATAGCCCGAATAAAATCCATTTGATGGGTCGCCATAATCATGGTCATACCATGAGCTGCTAAATCACGGATCACCTGCAAAACTTCGCCCACAAGCTCTGGATCGAGGGCACTTGTGGGTTCATCTAGGAGTAAGACAATGGGATCCATGGCGAGGGCTCTTGCAAAAGCCACACGCTGTTTTTGGCCGCCTGAGAGCTGGGCAGGGTAGAGCTCGGTTTTATCACCTAAATTAACGCGTTCAAGCTCTTGCATGGCGCGATCTTTAGCCGCACTTGCTGTATATTTACGCACTTTGCGCAGAGCAATGGCTACATTGTCAAGGGCAGTTAAATGATCAAAGAGTTTGAAGTCTTGGAAGATCATGCCCACTTTGGAGCGGTAACTGCATAATTGTTTGACATTATTTGTTGTGATTTGTTCGCCTTCAAGAAAAATCTCGCCAGAGTCTGGAATTTGTAAAAAATTGATACATTGGAGAAATGTACTTTTCCCAGCGCCTGACGGACCAATTAAGACTTTTAATTCTCCTTTATTGAGAGTTAAGCTACAATCATCAAGGATAGTACGCACTCCTACTTTGAATTTAATGTGGCGTACATCTAAAACTGGACTCGCGTGGGTCATAGGTTATTGTCCCCATTAGCCTGAGTGAATCCTGGGATATGAAGTTTATTCTCAAGCCTGCTAAGTAATTTGACTACCACTAATGTTAAAATAAAATAGATCAATCCTGCAGCAGCATACAGAGCCAAATGTTCATGCGTACGTGCAGCTGCAAAAGATGTTTTGGCCATAATGTCTTGGGTGCCCAAAACAAAGCAAATTGCCGAATCTTTTAACAGGATGGAATATTCATTAGACCAACCAGGAATTGATAAGCGTAAAGCCTGAGGAATAATAATATAGCGAATAGCCTGCCAATCGGTCATACCCAAAGCACGTGCCGCTTTAAATTGGCCGGCACGCAAACTCATAATGGCTCCGCGAAAAATTTGCGATTGATAGGCCGTACTCGTGCAGCCAAGCACCACACAACTGATCATAAAGGGATTTGCGGGCAATCCTAGGGCCACAAAGAACCCATAGCCCAAAAAAAGGAGCACGATAATGGGAAAGCCCCGAAACAAAAAAACATAAATGCCCACAAGTGCCGCTTGCCAAGCCTTGCCATAAACTTGCAACACGGCAAAGAAGAGCCCAAAGATTAAGCCTATGCTTAAAGCGCCAAAGACGATACCGAGGGTCACGAGGCTTCCCGCAAGCATGGCAGGCAGAGAATTGAAAACGACGCTGATAGATTGCATATTTTAAAAAATGTGCCTAAGTTTAACTTAGGCACATGCAACAAAGATTAATAAAAATCTTACTTATTCATATATTTCTTTTGCAATTCCTTCCAATAAGGATCTTGCATCAATTGCTTATAGCCATCGTCAATTAACTTACGCAGATCATTATCATATTTACGCATGGCAACACCAAATTTGTCAGGGTCGCCATGAGTGCCAATCTTTTTAACCTTGCGGCCTTTAGAAATGGCATCATCAGCAGGCAATTCATCCATAAATGCGGCATCAATACGACCATTTAAGAGATCTGCAATTGCCAAGGGCGCAGAATCATAGTAGCGCAAGACAAAGGGATATTTTTTTTGTTCTTGTTCTTTTTTCAGGGCTAAGGCTTCAGATGTGCCACGTTGGACACCGAGATTGACTTTGGTCGTTAAAATTTTCTCGACAGTTAATTGAGAATCTTCTTTGGTCACAAACACGCGGAAGACGTCCCAATAGGGGTTGGAAAATTGTACAACCTTGGCGCGTTCACGTGTAATACTCATGCCTGAACAGATTAAGTCAATTTCCCGGGCATTTAAGGCTGGAATAATACCATCCCAAGCCATGGGTTTATGGGTAACCTTAAATCCTTGCTTTTTGGCAATCCAATTGAGGGAATCAACATCAAAGCCAGCCGGCTGGCCTGTCTTTTCATCTACATAGGCAAAAGGGGGGTAGTTGGGGTCAATGCCATTGATGTAGTCTTTGGCTTGCACTCCACCTGGCAGGAGCAAAAGCATGCAGGCTAGCAGAAAGAATACTTTTTTCATAAAAATTTTTAGCGCGAAAACCACACACAAGCTTTTCTTGGTGTGGAGGAGCGCTTCTCCTAATTTAATGTTTGAAAGATGTGCGCTACCCAATTTTTGTATTTTTATCGTAATTGACGAACAAGCACACAAGAATCTCTTAGTGCGTTTTCTAAAAGTACTTTAGGTGCGATCCACAATGGCTGCAGCTAGTTCTGCTTCACAGGCTACTTTGCCCTCAACTAAAGCCTTGGCACTCATCTTACACACACCAAGCTTTAGGCGCAGATTATTACACTGCAATTCTAAGCGGTCACCTGGCACCACCTGTCGGCGGAACTTGGCGCCATCAATGCCCCGAAAGAGAAAAATCTTATCAGTCACCTTGTCCTGCATACATAACCCCAAGATACCACCTGCTTGGGCCATGGCTTCCAGGATTAAGACACCAGGCATAATAGGCAGGCCTGGGAAATGGCCCTGAAAAAAGGGCTCATTGTAGGTCACGTTTTTATAGGCCACAATGTGGGAGTTAGGTACACACTCAACCACGCGATCTACAAGTAAAAACGGATAGCGGTGGGGCAGTAACCGCATAATAGCCTTGAGATCTAAGGTCGCCGCAATATCGCCATCTGCCATAAGCACCTGTCTACAATTTAAATGTTGTTCCAAACAAATGTACTTGAAGATATAATGAAAGGTATAATGAATAGAAAAACATTTTCTTCCACATGTCAAAAGACATAAGTTGAAAGAAAATGTTGTGGAACAGTCCTCCTCTTATAAGGGAGGACTGTTAGCAGGAGGATTATTTTTTCAAATCCAACTTGTTTTCTTTGTAAAAAGTATTGATTTCTTTGAGCACGGCATCTGTGAGATTCATGTCAGGATCAGCATATAAGACGCCACCTTGACCCACATCAAGGATTAAGTTGACCCCTGCTTTTTCAGCCACACGTTTGGACGATGCAAAGATTTGAGACACCATTTTTTGGTTATATTCCATCTGTTCTTGTTCGGCTTTTTGCATTAATGTTCTAAATTTCTGATCGAGAGATTGTCTTTCACGCAAAAATGCAGCACGTTTTTTGTCGCTTGCTTTAGGATTTTTTAATTCTTCTGCTTGCTTTTTTAATGCTTCGCCTTGTCTTTCTAACTTTTTACGTTCATCACCATATTTATTTTGCATATGGTTTTTGATCGCTTTGGCCATGTCACTTTCCATGACCACAGTTTGCACATCAACAATACCAATTTTAATATTTTTTCCATTGTTGCTGTTATCGGCCCGAACTTGGCTCACAGTTAAAAGCCCTACAAGCAAAAGTAGAGCCGCCACAACTGAAGTACGCATGAAAAACGACCTCCAAAATTAAAGCGCAAAAAAACTTGCTTAAATAGCACCTGAGCTAGCAGGCGTCAAGGAATTTTCAACGGTATGTTGCTTGGTCAAACGATCACGATAGGCCATAATACCTTCGGCTAAACCTTTGGCCAACATTTCGCGATAGTCAGCATTGGCGAGCAGTTGTGCTTCTTTAGGATTAGTACAGTAGCCGAGTTCCACAAGGACAGCAGGCATTTGCGTGCCTATTAAGACGTGAAATGGCGCTGATTTGACACCATTATTGCGGGCTGGTTTGCCCTCGCGCCGTAAACGCGACAGGGTGACGCGTTGGATGTCAATGGCCAATCTGGCCGATTCATCTGCACGAGCTGTAAGCATAATTTCCGCTAAGACCCGTTGGAGATCGCCCAAACGTCGGTCACTGCCGGCATTTTCAAGGGCAGCCACGCGAGCGGCACTTTGACTGCGACTGAGGTCTAAATAATAGGTTTCAAACCCATTAATGTCTTGATTTTCATGCGCATTAACGTGAATGGAAATAAATAAATCGGCACGTGCCATGTTAGCTGCTAAAGTGCGTTGACTTAGACTAATAAAACGATCTGTAGCACGACTGTAAACAACCTTAAACCCACTATTTTCTAACAATTTGCCTAAGGTCTTTGCTACATCTAAAGTGACGAGACGCTCAACAATATTATTGTGGTAGGTTCCTGGGTCTTTGCCACCATGCCCTGGGTCGATAAATATTGTATGAATCGAGAGACCCAGTTGTTGGGCCATATTGTTGACATTCTTGGCCCGGCCTGTAATGGGGGGTAAAAAAGCCGTACTAGCAGACCTTGGCGCTAAATCTTTGGAAGATGCGACATTATTGCCACGGCGTTCATCCATGGGGACTACATTTTTACTTGCATCCACAACGATAATTAGATTGTGGGACGCAGTGTCGCGGGTGATGGCAAACCGTTTGGCATCACGCAGATCAAAACGTAAGACCGAAGGGTGTTGGGGCGTTTGTTCGACAAAAATACCTTGTAATAAACTGCCGCGAATGACGACACCTTTACGAATACTTTGCGCGATGTAGATATCGTTCAGATCAACATAGAGTTGTTTTTTCGGTTGACCTTTTTTACCTGCAACTAACTTGGCAGTAAATTCAGCCTGTCCGGTTAATTCTAAGGTGATCTTGACCTTATTTTTATCGATGGAATCCCAACTTAAGACCTGCAATTGAATATGTTTTTTTCCGGCCGCAGCCGTCATTTTGCGCAGATCCGTGCGAGCGGAAGCCGCCATATCACCTTTGGGATAGCGGCGCAATAGATCTGTTAAGAGTTTTTGGCTTTGGCGTTTATCCTTAAGGTTTTGCACCAGAATTTGCGCCGCCAAATACATGGCATCATCAGCTAAGGCACTTGTGGGGAAGCTTTCAGGCAGACTTTGCAAAATTTCTACGGCACGTTGATAATCGGTTTGTTGCTGGGAACACTTAGCTAAGTAGTGGCGGCTTTGTCCTGCCCGAAATAAAGCGCCTGCTGCCAGAGTTGGGTTGGTACTCTGTCTATGCAGGTTTAAAAATTCACTTTCAAGCTTTTCCCACGGTTGACGCCAACAGGAACGTTGTTTGTCGTTTAAGAGGCTTTGGAATTTCTCTTTGCAGAGTCCATATTGTTGGGCGACCTTGGCTTGCGAGACTGATGGCTTGGGATTGTCAGCTTTAACAGGCTGTTCTATGGGTTTAATTTGTTTAGCATTTGTCTGTGTTTTGAGTGTCTTTTCTAAAGCCACTGCATCAATTAACATGTCGCCTTTGGGGTAAGACTTCTTGATTTGCTCTAGAAGCTCCAAGGCTTTAGGTGTATCGCGCAACAAGGTTGCATGGAGTTTGGCGGCACTATAGAGGGCGTCATCTGCTAGGGAACTCTTTTTATGCTGTTTGGCTAGCTGTTCATAGTAGTCACAGGCAAGCTGAGCATCCTTGGTGCTAAATGAGCGCTTGGCCAGTTCTGCATAGACTTCGGCGCAACGCAAGAGCGCTGCGGGTTGGTTTGGCCAATTGGGATCACTTTTGTAAATGCTAAGAAACTCTTTGGCCAATTGTTCCCACGCCGAACGGTATTGATTCTTGGCCTTATCCTTCATTAAGTCTGTAAATTTCGCTTTCGCTTGAGCGTACCGTGTTGTCGTAGGGGGGAGAGCACTATAACTAAGATCGCGCCAGCAAAGTAGAAGACTAAAGATTATGAGTAAACACAGCTGGAGAGGTAAACAGTTACGCCTAACAAAAGAATGAAAAATGGTGCGAATCATTATAAGAGACACTCCCCGAGCTGAAAGCGAAAAAAACTTGTTGCTTATGATTGTTCAAGGCGCAAAAGTGGAAAGAGAATCACTTCACGAATTGAGGCCGTATCTGTCAGTAACATCACAAGACGATCAATACCAATACCTTCACCTGCAGCTGGTGGCATACCATATTCCAAGGCGCGTAAATAATCTTCATCCATGCTGTGGGCTTCATCATCGCCGGCGTCACGTTCCCGCATTTGTTCTTCAAAACGCAACCTTTGATCAATGGGATCATTAAGTTCGGAAAAGGCATTGGCGAGTTCACGGCCAGTTATAAAGAGCTCAAATCTGTCTGTCAGATTAGGATTTTGCTCATTGCGCCTTGATAAAGGTGAAATTTCGGTGGGATAGTGGTAGATAAAATGGGGTTGCACAAGCTTTTCTTCGACATCGAGATCAAAAAGTTTGGCTTGTAATTTTTGTAAGTTTTCTGTGTCTGCCGCTTTTTCGCCGCGTTTGCGAATGTAATCTTTGACATTATTGGCATCCTGATAAAAATCAGGAGCATGGCCGCCAATCTCTTCTAAGGCAGTATAAAAGGCAATGCGCCGCCATGTCCCAGGGGTTAAGTCAATAGTTTCTCCTTGGTAGGGAACAATGGTTGAGCCGGTAACTGTTTGGGCCAAATGCGCAAAGAGATCCTCGGTCAGATCCATGAGCATTTCAAAATTGGCATACGCCCAATAGAATTCACAGGTGGTAAATTCGGGATTGTGGCGTGTGTCAATGCCCTCATTGCGAAAGTTGCGGTTAAGTTCAAAGACCTTTTCAAAGCCACCCACAAGTAAGCGCTTTAGATAGAGTTCAGGCGCAATGCGCATGAAGAGATCCATGTCTAGGGCATTGTGGTGGGTGGTAAAGGGTTTGGCTTGTGCCCCGCCAGCAATTGGCTGCAGCATTGGCGTTTCCACTTCAATAAAGTCGTGGTCTTCCATAAAATGGCGGAAGTTGCGTACAATGGCACTGCGTTTACTAAAGATTTCACGGGTGCGCGGGGTGACAATGAGGTCTACATAGCGCTGCCGATAGCGGGTTTCCATGTCTTTTAAGCCATGGTATTTTTCTGGCAAAGACCGCATGGAGCGCGTAATCAACAGCACTTGGGTACAGGAAATTGTCAATTCCCCGGTTTTAGTGCGAAAAAGGTGGCCCGCTACGCCAATGATATCACCAATATCATATTTTTTGACATTTTTATAAGTGTCATCACCCAAAATATCGCGTGTAACATGACATTGGATGCGCCCTGAATGGTCTTGGATGGTCATAAAAGCGGCTTTACCAAAAGAACGCAGCGTGATAATTCGACCTGTGATGCCGTTAATTTGGGGGATAGCCTCGAGTTCTTCGACCGAGAAGCCCTCATATTGCTCTTTGATCCAGGCGATGGGATGCTCTTTCTGAAAATCATTCGGGAAGAGTTTCACACCGCCATCCAAAAGATCACACGCTTTACTGACCCGATTTTTGATGACTTCGTTCAATTCATCATGGTCAGCAAAACTTTCGAGCATAGGTTTGAAATAAGCGACATGCGGTGACTTAGTTGGCAGCTTGATCTGCGGTTTTGATTTCTTTTCCCGATTTTCCACAAAAACACTCCTAAACCCAGCAACAGAAATTACGTATGAAGAAATGTGCAGCAGAAATGATGCCGATATTTAACGCTGCAACTTACAAGTTTAGACTTTTTGGCTGCAGGCGTCAATGTCTTATGCCCACACTGCACATCTAGAGCAGTCCCTTGTATTATTGAGGTTGTAAGGCATTTCTTGCATTGTATTCGCGATTCAGTATACAATTATACGTATCGGGATTGTAGTTTTGCTAGGTAGATTTTTTCGTAGACAATGGTAGTGTTCTGTGTCGTAAGTATTATAAGTCTGTATATAGTTACTGCATAGAATATATTTATAGATAGTATAGCATCATATTTAAAAAAATATGCAAATTTCTAGAAATTATTTTACATAGATATATACTTAATCTACATGATCCCATATCTTAAATGTGCTTATGCTAATAGCATAGAGCTGGCCTCTATGCAAGAAAAATAAAAAGTACGTTCATAAATATTGATTAATAATAGAGAAAAATTTGTGATATGTTAGAAAATCGATAAAAAGAATTCATGTTGTCTAATAAACTATACAGACTCTGTTAATCTCTAGACTAAGTGTAATTTTAAAGGCGCTGACGCCAAATACCAAGCCAAAACGAGAGAGGCAAGCCGTGTAGTTTAATTTGATAAACCATACACATTTGGAAGTTTATTCAACTCAACATAAATAAAAATTTCTTTGTCTTATCTTATTGAAGTAGTATAAGTCTGTGATAGAGAGATTATGTAGATGGTTAAGTGTGACTTATAACAAGTATTAGTATTTTTATTTATGTAAATGATTATCTCGATAACATAAATTATTTTTGTATATTATTTTATTTAGTATTATCTAGTATACATTTTAACAATTAAAATTATACAACTTAATTATAAATCAGGCAAAGGCATGACTTTGAACAATACAGTAATGTGAGATGCCTGGTAAGTTTGTTGCAATATCTAAGCATATGCAACAAAGTAGCATGCTTTTGTGTGCTGCACAAATTTTTTATATAGAAAACAGTATCGATCAAGGTGATATTTTCAATGCTATTGAAAATATGGGCAATTTAAGGCAGAATAGAGCTATGTCTTTTGAACTTTTCGTGGCGAAACGCTATCTCTTTGCTAGGCGCAAGCAGGCCTTTATTTATGTTATCTCCATTATGGCAATTTTGGGGGTAGCCCTTGGCGTGGGCGCCTTGGTGGTCGTTTTAGGCGTGTACAATGGCATGACGACCGATATGCGGGATAAAATTTTAGGCGCCAATGCCCATGGCGTGGTCTTAAGTTATGATCCCCAAACCTTTGGCCAAGCAGTCAATTTACCATCCATAATAAGTCGAGTTGAGGGGGTCACAGGTGTAACTCCCTTTATTTATTCAGAGGGAATGCTCTCAACACCAGGCAGCAATGCCAAAGGCATAGTCTTGCGGGGCATTGATGTACACTCGGCTCTTAAGGTCATCTCCATGTTGCGCAATCTGCAGCAGGGGCGGGTGCAGGATTTGCTGGAGCCAGGACCTCCTGGAATTATTGTTGGCGCTGAACTTGCTAAACGCCTCAATCTCTTTGTGGGCGCACGTGTCAATCTCCTCTCGCCTTCAGGGAGCAAAAGTGCGGCAGGCTATCAGCCCCAGGTGCAAGCCTTTGAAGTGCGCGGCATCTTTAAAACAGGGATGTTTGAATATGACTCATCCCTTGCCTTTGTGACTATTGCCGCCGCCCGCAATATTTTAGGTCTTAAGCCCGATTTTTTGACAGGCTATGAGTTCACCGTGCAAGATGTCTTTGGGGTCGATGACATTGCCCTAGACATCACACGAGTTCTTGAGCCGCCCTTTTATGTACGCACCTGGACAGAAATGAACGCCAATCTATTTGCGGCTTTAAAACTCGAAAAGATTGGCATGTTTATTTTATTGGCCATGGTAGCCTTAATTGGTTCCTTTTCTATTGTGGCCACTTTGGTGATGCTCGTGATGGAAAAGACCAAAGATATCGCCATTATGTTGTCTATGGGTGCGACACCTGCCATGATCCGTAAAATTTTTATGCTGCAAGGCACTATTATTGGCTTCATTGGCACTATTTTAGGTTATATTTTGGGTCTAAGTGTTGGCTATCTTTTAAAACGCTATCAATTCATCAAATTGCCTGAAAATGTCTATACACTAGACCATTTACCCATTATTATTACTGTTAGCGATGTGTTGATTATTGGTGCTAGTGCTATGCTGTTATGCTTCTTAGCCACTATCTATCCATCACGTCAAGCTGCCCGCTTAAAGCCTACGGAAGCATTACGGTATGAATAGTTGTGCCAATTTTTAAATTAAGTTTTGACCCTTAAGATTATTCAATTCTCAAATCATAAATTAATTTCTACGTCAAAGTTTTATGGCGCTGCTTTACGAATTTCATCATGTTCAGCGGGCTTTTCAAGGGCCTGGAGAAGAGATTCTCCTCTTTAAAGATTTGTCCTTTCATGTTGAAGAGGGCGAATCCTTGGCTATAGTTGGCGCAAGTGGCTCGGGTAAATCAACCCTCTTGCATCTTATGGGCGCCTTAGATAGCCCCACAGCTGGCGAGATCTTTTTTGCAGGTAATGATCTTTCGCAAATGAATGCGACTGAAAAAGCCTATTTTCGCAATAAGACCTTAGGGTTTATTTATCAATTCCATCATCTCTTGCCAGAATTTAATGCTGAAGAAAATGTGGCCATGCCGGCACTGATTGGGGGGATAAGCCTTGCCAGTATCTTGCCTAAGGCACGCGAGATGTTGGATTTAGTGGGACTTGGCGCTCGCCTTAAGGCCAAAGTCTCCACCTTAAGTGGTGGCGAGCGGCAGCGTGTTGCGATTGCTAGAGCTGTGTTGCAACATCCCAGGGTGATCTTGGCCGATGAACCCACAGGCAATTTAGATACCCAGACAGGCGTACAAATTGAAGAACTGCTCTTAAGATTAAATAAAGAGCTGGGTACAACCTTAGTGATTGTGACGCACAATTTAGGTTTAGCTAGCCATCTTGATAGATGTCTTGAATTGCGCAAAGGTGCACTGCATCCTCTGAGGTTTGGAGCGCAACTTTTGAGTGAATATATCGTATAGGATTGTCTAATAGGGCTGTTTGTCACTTGATGACAGATATGTTTTACATGACATAAAGCAATTTTATTCGCCCATAGAGCATATTTTAGTGTAAATAATCGAGGAGGCGGCGTTTTTTCTCCGTTGCTGCGGGGTATGCACGCTGATAGTTTGGATGAAGAAATACCTTGTGAGTTTATTATGTGTAGCAGTGTGGCTCTTGGGTCACTGCATGCTGCTGTCAACTAAAGCGGTTGAGGCCAAACCGCTGCCTAAACGCGTGCTTGTCTTGCCCTTTCAAGCCGTGTCTGGGCCCGAATTACCCAATGCTGCTCGTGCCATACCTGAACAGATTATCACAGCCCTAAAGGGGCAAGCACTGGAAACTATTCCTCTAAATCAAGCGAGCTCCTTATTAAAAGAAAGTGGTAGCAATACCATTGATTTGGCTAAAGCGCGGGCTGTGGGCGAGCGCAGTGGAGCTGATCTTGTAATCTATGGCAGTTTCAATCAGCTTGGTGACGGCTTTACCCTTGAAACGCGCCTTGTGCCTGTCCAAGGCGGATCTGCGGTTCCGGTTGGCTTTGAAAAAAATTCGCTCTTGGCTTTACAGGAGTGCACGACAAATATTGCGAGCAAGGCTGGCCAGATTTTAGGGGGCAGCACTGCTACGCCACAAACCCCGGGACCTGTTAAAGTGCAAGATTTTGTGCCCATGGGCAAAATGAATCCTGCACTAGGTGGCATTACCGATATTCAGATCCGGGGCATGCAAGTCATGGATCCTGACACAGTCCTTATGCGTTTAACAATTCGTAAAGGTGATACACCTGATGCTAATGCCATTAATGAAGAAGTGAAACGCGTTTGGGAGATGGGGTATTTTAGTGACGTGCAGGCCTCAATGGAAGGTCGCGTCTTAGTTTTTACAGTTGTCGAAAAGCCACGCATAGATAAAATTCGTGTTGAAGGGTCAGATGCCTTAGATGAAGATGATGTGTTAGGTGCCATGGGCACACAGACTGGCACTGTTTTAAATGAGAGTATGATTGCAGATGACCTCCAAAAAATTACAGAACTTTATCACAAAGAAGGTTATTATCTCGCAAAAGTTGATTACAAATTAGAAAAGCGTCCTGGACATCACGGTGCTGTGCTTGTATTAAAGGTTACTGAAGGTCATAAATTATATATCAAAGAAGTCAATGTAGATGGACTAAAAGACATTAGTCGTGGTGATCTTGATAAATATATGGCTTTACAACCACGCGGTTTGTTCTCATTTTTAACAGGTTCAGGTGTATTAAAAGACGAATATTTAGAGCGTGATACAAATGCAATTGCTGCATACGGCTTAAATGAAGGATATATTGACATTCAGGTATCAGCACCAGAAGTAAAGTATAAAGATGATGGCATTTATGTAAATTTTACAGTAGATGAAGGGCCAAGATATACTGTTAGATCTGTCAGCTTTAGTGGTGATGTAATTGATAGTGAAGATGAGATGAAGAAGATTATTGAGATGGATACTATAGCTGATAAAAAAGATCATTTTAGAGTCTCAGTAATGCAAGAAGACTCAAAAAAATTAACAGAATATTATACAAATTTTGGTTATGCATTTGCAGAAATTGATACACGCGTGAATAAAGCCGATGATGGTAGCACACAAGTCGACGTAGAATATTTTATTACTAAAAAACAGCGTGTCTTTATCAGAAGATTAACCGTAGATGGTAATGTCAAGACACGTGACAATGTTATTCTCCGTGAAATGCGTTTGGGTGACGGAGATATGTATGATGGATCCAAGTTACGTAGATCAACCGAACGCTTAAATCGCTTGCGTTATTTTTCGTCTGTGGAAACTGAATTGGTACCCACAGGCAATGAAGATGAAGTTGACTTAAAAGTCAAAGTGAAAGAGAGTAATACAGGCGCCTTGATGGGTGGTATTGGCTATTCTACCTATTATGATGTAGGTGTGACAGCCTCAATTATGGAACGTAACCTCTTTGGACGCGGTTATTGGTTACAACTGCAAGGGTTCTTTTCTTGGCGTATGACATCTGGTGTGTTGTCATTTACCAACCCCAGATTGTATGATACAGATTTATCTGTAGGCAATGACTTATATTACACACGCCAATACTGGGATAATTTCTCCAAAGAAACAATCGGTGACACTATTAGGGTAGCCTATCCCATTGGTGAATATACTACAGTCGGTGCTGCGTACCGTTTAGAGCGTTATTATTTATCAGATGTTTATCGCAATGCTTCACCCTATATTCGCAAATATAAAGGTACCAACTGGACCAGTGCCGTCTCAGCACGTATTACACGTGATACTACAGATTCCCGCGAGAGACCAACTAAAGGTACAATTACACGCCTGTGGACAGAATATGGCGGCAATATTTTAGGCGGTAGTGATAATTTCTATAAGATTGTCGGTGACTGGCAGGGATTTGCGTCCATTAATCCCCAGCATACCTTCCATGTGCGGGCACGCTTGGGTGCTGTATTTGAAAATTCCCAAGAAGATGTGCCTGTATTTGAACGCTTCTGGGTCGGTGGCATGGATACCATCCGCGGCTATTCCTACTCAGATTTGTCGCCACGTGATTATAAATATAATGGCGACCAAATCGGTGGTGACCGCATGGGCGTGCTTAATGTGGAATATATTTGGACCTTCCAAAAAGAGTTAGGTTTGGCGCTAGTACCCTTCTTTGATGCAGGCTTTAATATCGACAATAAGACCATGGGTAAAGATTTGGATAAGTATATGGCGGCATCTGCAGGCTTGGAGGTAAGGTGGCGCTCTCCCATGGGTGATTTACGTATTGCTTATGGTATTCCCTTGGTGCAAGATTATGATGGCGAGCGCGAAAGCGGCCGGCTAGAGTTTAGTATGGGCCAGTTTTTCTAGAGTTGACTTAAGCTTTGTCGCACTGTGGCGCAGTTTTTGCATATCTGTGCTGAGGTGCGACAAAGCGGCTGGCAGTGTGCTTTAGCCACGGTCGAGGTTTTGTCTCATGTTGTAAGAATTCGAGGAGACTAAGATGGCAAAAGCAGACGATAAATCAGCATGGAAGAATATTTCCCATAAGGATCGTGCGGGATCTGGCAAGTCCTTAGCCTTTAATGAAGAAAATTTTGACACCAATAATTTTTTCTCTTATCGCAATAATATTTACTGTATTTTACCTGATGGCCAAATGTTTATGATGGTACCTTTTGAGATCCCAACCATTGGCTATGATCTTGTGACGACCGAGGTCACGAAAAAGTCTGTTGTGTCCAATTCAGAAGGTTTTCCTGAGCATGAAGCTTTAGACAAATTATTTAATTAATCTGCTATATTTGGCAATGCCATCTACCAAGATTACTGTTTTATTCTATTTACTTTAGGATATGATTATGGAAAGGTTTTATAAAAATAAGGAGTGATAACCTTATTTTTATTTGGCGCTGTATTATTAAAGATGATGTTTCATAATTATTAAACGCTAAATAAGGATACTGCAGGTCATAGAAGCGCAAGGTTATTGCTTTAAGGCGATCAAGTTGCAAAAGAAATGGTACATAAATGGAATAGGCAATTTTGCATTCATATCTTATGTAGTATAGTAAACGAAAACATTTTTTCGCTAATAATCTTTTTTTATGGCAAAAGAAGAGCTTATTTAGAGAAATTATTGCTTTCGTTTACTATAATACCAAAATTAAGCGCATAAATATGGCTAGTCTATTTTTCCTCATAGCCAAGTTTTTTGGCCATATAGAGGCAATAGCTGGCTTGGTCAGGATCTTTTTCCACAGCAATGCCTTCTGCGTAATAGCGGCTTAAAGCATTCCAAGCACGCGCCTGTGTATTAGTGAATTGTTTATCGTGTAAATATACAGCGTCATTAGGTGATGTATCATTAAGCATGTATAAGACGCCTAGGCTCTGTTCATCGAAGACGTCTTTCTGTGTGGTGATTGTTTTATACAGATTAAATGCTTGGAGCTCATCTTTTGGCACGCCTATGCCGTTTTCATACATGTAGGCCAAAAGCATCTGACAGGGGCCAAAGCCACTTTCAGCAGCTTTCTTGATCCACGGTACAGATCGATTTGGATTAACAGGCACTTCTTGGTTTATATACATCATGGCGAGGGCTAGTTGGGCCTGCACTTCACCAACTTCTGCAGCCCGCTCGTAGTATTTACGGGCTGTGTGCAGATCTTTATCCACATAAAGGCCTTGATGGTACATGGTGCCTAAATTGACGAGGGCCAGACCCTCGCCAGCCTCTGCTGCTTCTTCGAAGAGCTTTAAGGCCTTGGCCATATCCTTAGGTACATTGCGTCCAGCCAAATAGACCGCGCCTAAATTGGCCTTAGCCCTGGGGTTACCAAGAGCCGCAGCCTTTTCATACCACTCATTGGCCTTATCAAAATCCTGTGGTACGAGTTTTCCAATGGCATAGAAAGCGCCCAAAGAGACCATGGCTTCGACATTGCCAGATTCGGCAGCAATTTTCATATTTTCAAAGGCCAGTCTCGAATTGCCAGGAATAATGTGAGAGGTCTGTTTGTAGGCATAGGCAAGAGCCATGGGAGCGTCTTTATGACCAAGCTCTTTGGCTCTAGTTAAATAATGAATGGCCTTATCGATATCGATGTTTTCACCACGTAGATAGAATAGTCCAAGATATAAGGCGGCATCCTTATTGTTTTGCTCAAAAGCTCTTGAGAGATACCAAAGGCCCTTGTCGATGTCTAGCATGCCACTTAGGTTTAGTGTGGCGCCAAACTGACCTGTATAGATACGCCCCAAAAGCGCTTCAGCCTTACTATAGCCCTGTGCAGCTGATCTCGTCACAAGATCAAGGCCTTCCCTAAACGAGCCTCCTGGGAGGCTACCTTGTATATATAAGGCACCAATGTCATATTGCTCTTTAGCAAAACCTTGATGCGCTCTTTTTAGATGAATATCGATATCGTCAATAACAATAAGATCTTCGATGTCGACATCTTGTTCACTAACATAAGTTGTAAAATTTTGTCTGTTGGTTAGTGAATATTTGTCACGTTTTTTCTTGTTTTTTTTCTTAATGTTTCGATTTGTTTTCTTCATAGATCAGTCCTATAACAAAGTTGCAAAATTGCAAATTTGCTTGCGTGTGTAGACAATAAAATTTTATGTTTGAGCATTGTTTAAGATCTTACATGACTATTCTTGAATCAATAATATGAAAGAATATCTTGAGTTTCAGAAGCAAACAAAATACTGAAAAATAATATTTGTTACAACGCAATATTATATAAATACTATTTTACTACCATGAATTGTGATTATGTAGATTCTATGTAGTGTTTATAATATTTTGTAATTTATTAAAACATAATGAACAGGTTATTAAATATTTTAAAATAATCTCTTATGCTTATTTATCTTACCAAGATAAATAAGCATTTTTTTATTGAAGCTATAGTTAATTGATATTTTGCGAGATATCTTACTTATTTAAGCATATTATAATATAGCAATAAATCAAATCAAATCAAATCAAATAAAATAAAATAAAA
>JAFTDU010000104.1 GCA_017454005.1 Desulfovibrionaceae bacterium
GAATACAAATGTGATTTATGTGGTTATACTTCCAATGACGACAGGATCGGAGCCATGAATATACACGAACTCGGCATGAGGTATGTGCATGGTGACGAAAACCCCCGTTTTGGAAAGTGTAAAATCAAATAGCATATTTCCGCCGGGTATATCCTGGCGGAACTAAAAAACGGGCTTCGTCAATATCAAGGCTGTGCGGTCATAGGCACACTGTACCCGTGTGTATGCGTTTCTACGAACGCACAGCGAAGGAGCATGCTACGACATGACGCTAGGACTTCGTGGATGAACTGCAAGCCCCGACCCCTTGCGGGTCGGGGTGATTGACGACATTTTTCGCTTAATCAAAACGCCGTACATGCCCTCCCAATGAGGCTCCATGTGCGGCGTTTGCCATTGGCGCAATAATTCAAGTTCAGCATGTCCCTGCATAAAGTCTTGCACTAAGAGCTCATTCTCCCAAGGATTTAAAGTACAAGTGATGTAGGCTAATTCAGCACCTGGAGTCAAAAAACGTGCTGCAGTCTCAAGCAAAGCGCGTTGGGTTACAGGAAAAGGACTTAAAGATGATTTACTTGTGCGCTTAAGTTTTAGATCTGGCCGTTTGGCCAAAACCCCCAGACCACTGCACGGAGCATCTATTAAAATATGCCCGGTAAAATGGCGCAGGGGTGGCTTGGAACCATCTGCCAAAAAAAGTGTGGGGCAAGGCAAATGGCGCCGTGCCAAATCTTTTGTAAGCCCACGTAAACGTTTGAGATTTAGGTCTGAGCAATACTCTACAGGTACACCTGCCTCAAGTAAGGCCGCAGTTTTGCCGCCAAAACCTGCACACATATCCCATACTGGCCTAGACCAGGAATGTAACCCCAAATGCCAAAGTACACTTTGACTGGCGGCACCTTGATAAGAAAACACCCCTGCTTGGTGCAATTCTGCTAAAGGCATGTTCGCGCCAAAATTTTGCCAAGCCTGAATTGTGAGGCCATAGCCCCAGACACCTATTCTTTGTATGGCATTCAACTGTTTCACATGAAACAGTTCCAATTGGCTTTTGAACCAAGCTGCTTTGGGATTACAGCGGTTAATTAAAATTGCCGTAGAGGGTCGCCTTAAAGCACGTGCACCTAATTGCAAGGCCGCAGTTGGGCCATAGGCTGCCCGCCAAAATTCTAGGACCCAAAGTGGCAAGCTGTAGTAACGCGCAAGGCATACTTCAGCGCTAGCTTTTGGGTCATCTGTAGATAAAGCATAGGCTGCTGGTTCTAGCCATAGGTCTCTAAGGCGGGCAAGCTTACGCAAGCAGGCATTCACGACACGGCTTAAACCCACGCCAAACACCTTCTTACAGGTCTCAACCGCAACAAAAACCGCGGCATGCGCGGGTATACGCTCCAAAAACAACAAAGAATAGAGGGCAATGGCCAATATAAGCCGACATTTGAGGGGCAATTTGGCAAATTGGGCCAAATAGCGCTCCAAAATAAATTGTAAACGCAAAAATGTACGCAGCACACCGTAACATAATTCCACCAGTAAATGGCGTTCTGCCAGAGGCCACTCACGTACATTTAAAATGTTAGTCACCTCTTCTTGGACTTGCCCACCTTGCCACACCTTTTCCAATACAAGCATAGCACCATAGCGTGCATCGTCTGGGACAAGTCTGGGTCTTTTAGCCACTACTCTTCTCCTGCAATCATGCCGCACACGCCTTCAGGCACATGCCGCAGATAGCCATTCAAAAAGGCTTTTATGGACATAAAAGCTTTACCTTGAGGTTTTATCTCTAACAATTGATACCAATAATCAGTACAAGCTATCTCCAAAGTGTCTTTAGTGCGCCTGACACTCCCCGCTACTTCCGCACAAGGCTCATCTGTGATGCGTCCAGGTAAAACCTTTAAGGTAAACGTAGAGTCTATGGCTTGAACATGTAAGACGATTTGGGCCCCTGGCTTGCTTGTAACAGCGCGAATCTGCGCATGCACTTCACGAGCGGACTTTGTAAAAGCTATTTCTCCACTCTTTTTATCAAGTTTAGCCGCATAGGTGGCCTCATTTGCATCTTGGGGCGTGCAAAGAGCTGTGCCCGCTAAAAATGCTTCCAAAACCTTAAGCAAAAGATTTGCGCCAATTGGTGCTAGAGCATCCAAGAGAGAATCTGCTGTATGCTCACCTATGAGCAGACTTTCTTTGGCATAGACCGGACCTGCATCTAAAGCCTGCACCATCTGCATGATGGACACCCCAGTGCAAGCGTTAGGCGCAACACCTTCAAGAATTGCCCTTTGTACAGGTGCTGCTCCCCGATATTTCGGTAATAGGCTTGCATGGACATTGAGCGGTGGATACTTGGGAAGGCTGAGAATCTTTTGGGGCAACAATAAACCATAAGCAGCGACAAGCAAAAAGTCAGGTTGCAACTGTGTCAAACTATCCACAGTAGCTGTATCTTTTAAGGATATGGGTTGAAAAACAGGGAGTTTTAACTCTAACGCCCGAGTCTTTACGGCTGAAGGGCTCATTTTATGCCCCCGTTTAGCTGGACGATCCGGTTGGGTCAAAACAGCCACAATCTTCCCTAAGGGCCATGCTGCGAGATGTGTTAAAATGGTTGCCGCAAAAGGAGGAGTACCCATAAACACTAATCTTACTGATGTCTTTTCTGCCATCTCCTGACCTTACCATCAAACAAAGCGCGTTTAACACTCATTATGTGATCAATAAATAAAATACCATTAAGATGGTCAAATTCATGTTGCACAATGATCGCAGGGTACCCTTCCAAATCTTCCTCAATCATATTCCAGTCAAGATCACGTGCCTTTAAATGTACATGATTTTTCCTGATCACATCAGCCCGATATTGTAAAGGTACAGATAAACAACCCTCAGCCTTACTTTTGATATCCTCACCATATAATTCTAGTTCAGGATTAATGAGCACACGCGGAGCTTTGACCTCTTTATTAGACTGTGGATCCATAACCAACATGCGGATAAACTGGCCAATTTGTGGCGCAGCAAGACCCACACCAGATGCGTCATACATGGTCTCAAACATATCTTTGACCAATTGACGCAATTCAGGTGTAACCTCTTTGATTGGTTCACAGACCGTTTTCAGGCGTGGATCAGGATAGACGAGGATATCTAACAACATAATATAATCCTACAACAACATTATTCTGTTGGTGGTGTTTGAGATACTTCCCGCAATTTTAAATTAAGTTCACGCAACTGTTTAGCTCCAACACTTGAAGGAGAACCTGTCATTAAACAGGTTGCTTTTTGGGTCTTGGGGAAGGCAATAACTTCACGAATACTATTGCAATGTGCAAGTAACATCACCAACCTATCTAAACCAAAGGCCAGACCTGCATGTGGTGGTGCCCCATGTTCTAAGGCTTGCAAGAAAAAGCCAAATTGCTCTTGTGCTTGTTCATCCGTAAACCCTAAGGCTTTAAACATTTTGCGTTGTACGGCAGCTGAATGAATACGCACCGAGCCGCCACCAACCTCATTACCATTGAGCACTAAATCATAGGCTCTAGCAAAGGTCTTGCTAGGATCGGTCTGCATCAAATCAATATGGCCTTCGCGGGGAGATGTGAAGGGATGGTGACAAGCCACATACCTTTTTTCTTCTTCACTGTATTCAAATAACGGGAAGTCTGTGATCCACAGGAAATTAAAGGTATTGTTGGGAATCAGGTCTTTTACGCGTGCCAAATGCACCCGCAAATTGCCCAAAGCAGCATTGACAACATTAGGCTCAGCTGCCTGGAAAAACACAATATCGCCTGGCTCGAGTGCCAAACGCTCTGTGAGATAAGCACGCTCACTATCAGATAAAAATTTGGCAATGGGTGATTGCCATTCAGAGGGTTTTATCTTGATCCAGGCAAGACCCTGAGCCCCATAAGCTTTCACAAATTCGGTGAAGCCATCGATCTCTTTCCGCGTAAAGGCTTCACCACCTGGTACCTTTAAGGCTTTCACAAGAGGCGCTTGGGCAAAAAGTTTAAAGCCTGAATTTTTTACACCTGCGGTTACATCCACAAGTTCTAAGCCAAACCGCGTGTCAGGTTTATCGACTCCAAAGCGCTCCATAGCTTCACTCCAAGTCATCCTTGGAAAGGGCAAAGTCAAGGCGCTTTCAAAACATGCTTCATATACGGCTGCCATCAAACCTTCAGCAATTTGCTGCACTTGCTCTTCATCAGCAAAACTCATTTCAAAATCTA
>JAFTDU010000105.1 GCA_017454005.1 Desulfovibrionaceae bacterium
TAACAAAAAAATTCTTGAAATATATTGAGAACTACTACACTAACGTTTATTTTTCTTTAGTGTCATTGTAAAATTTTCTTTTAATAAATAATCTAGGAAATAATAATTTATTACAAATATTCTACTATATTTATGTAATATTTAAGCATATCGTATAATGTTATTATGTTTCACTTGAAATTTAGATTATCTTATAGCGACATTATACGTATATATTTTTTATATGTTCATCTTCATAGTTACTTGCAATAAAATAGCGAATTTAGCTATTAACTAATTTATTCAAAATTTCAGATCTTAAGAACTCTTTTCAGAAAAGCAAACTCTCTTCTTGGTTGAGAATAAAAACTCCAAACGCTTTTTTTTGCCTCCTGGCACCTTATTTTTCGGCGTTTTTTAGCATCTATATTCCCAAATTATCAAAAAAGACTAACTCTTCTTGACGCAACAGGCTTCCCCGCGTAAAATTGTAAAGATTTACCTCTTAACCTTGCGCGAGCCTAAGCCTTACAGTTCGCGTAAAAACACCTAAAAACTCATGAATGTTGCCCAACTTTTTCAAACCCAACATGATCAATTGACAAAGTTGTGGTTTGCGGCCGTAGTTGCCACCTATCCCGAAAAATCCCGCATCACACTTACCACCAACGCCGATCCTTTTAGTAATCCCATCGGTGGCATGATTCGCGAAGCAAGTCAGGCCTTATTTTCGGCCTTAAGTGGGCAGGAAGTCGATGTGGCAAGTGTTAAGCAATCTCTCGATCGCTTAATCAAGATTCGCGCTGTGCAGACACTTACCCCAAGTCAAAGTATTGGGATTATTTATCTCTTAAAACCCATCCTTAGGGAACACATCCTTCCCCAAATGCTTAAAGAGCACGCCTTAGAGCTCTATCTTGAAATTGAATCTCGGGTTGATAGCTTAGCTCTCTTAGCCTTTGATATGTATAGCAAAGATCGTGAGATTGTTGCAGAAAATCGCATTACTGAAATTCGCAATCAATATGCCCAATTAAAACGCTGGGCACAACAACTAAATGCTGAAGCCCCCTTAGGTACCTTCACTGGGTGCGGCAATTAATCTTCTTGACAATTAATTCCTTATGGTGATCTCTTCAACAAGATCTCCAACCAAGGTTATTAATATACTTTCACTTTAATTGCTATTTCTCAAAAGTGATACTTTGAGATAACTTCTTGGCAAGTGAGGTTGGGAATGTTGGAATCATTACTTGTGGTGCTGCTCATAGGGGCCATCGCCTGGGTCGGATCCTATATGGGACTGACCATCCTGTTCGGCGTGATCCTCCCCTATGTGGCAGTCTGCGTCTTTGTCATTGGACTTGTAAGACGCATGGTGTATTGGGCGAAATCGCCCGTACCCTTTGCGATTCCCACAACAGGTGGGCAAGAGCGCTCCCTTGATTTCATTAAACACGACAAACTTGATTGCCCTAATACCAAATGGGGTGTTGTCGTGCGCATGTTCTTAGAAGTGTGTTGTTTTCGTTCGCTCTTTCGCAATACCCATGCCGTATCCTTTGAACAAGATCCTGTGAGTAAAGGCCCCCGTTTGGTGTATTACTCATCCAAATGGTTATGGTTCTTTTCACTGCTCTTCCATTATTGCTTTTTCATCGTCTTCTTAAGACACTTCCGTTTCTTCATGGAACCTGTACCCTGCTGTATTAGTTTTATCGAAGCTGTGGATGGGTTCTTACAGATTGGTTCACCCCGTTTCTTCCTCACTGGTGGCCTGTTACTGGTAGCCATTTTATTTTTATTATGTCGGCGTATCTTTGATCAAAGATTACGTTACATTTCTCTCATCAACGATTACTTTCCCCTCTTTTTATTATTAGGCATTGTCCTCTCAGGACTGTGCTTACGTTACTTTGATAAGGCTGAAATTGCGCAGGTCAAGATCTTCATCATGAGCCTGACCCATTTCTCACCTGTGGTGTCTAACCTAGATTTAAATGCCATGTTTATTGTGCATTTGACTCTCGTATGCACCCTCTTAATCTACTTCCCCTTCTCCAAATTGGTGCATATGCCTGGCATCTTCTTTAGCCCCACACGCAATCTCCCCACCAATACGCGGGAAGTGCGGCATATTAATCCATGGAATCCGCCCAAGCAGTTCTTCACCTATCCTGAATATGAAGACAGATACCGTGAAGCCATGGCCCAAGCTGGACTGCCCTTGGAAAAGCAGCCCAATCAAAAGCCCGCAGAGTAAGGAGTTGCACGCATGGCAAAATTACCTACGCCACAAATGCTTTTGGCCAGCCGTCCTGAGTTTCCCAAGGAGGCCTGGCTCGATACAAAGCCTTTATTTGCACCAGGCAGCTACTGCTACCCTGAAAAGAAAGAAACCATGGAGCTGCTGCATATGCCCAATCCCCACGATTGGGATCCGGCAGCTGATGATTGGAATCTCCCTGATAATTGGGAGAAAATTTTATGCGATGCCTTTGAAGAACGCTTAGAAAAACACAGATCCTTAAAATTATTCATGGACATCTGTGTGCGCTGCGGTGCTTGCGCAGATAAATGTCACTTTTTCTTAGGCACCAATGATCCCAAAAACATGCCTGTCTTACGTGCTGAATTATTACGGTCATTATATAGACGTGATCACAGCATGTTAGGCAAGCTTTTGGGCAAAAAAGTCGGCGCCCGTGGTTGGGATAAAGAAGTTGTCAAAGAACTCTTCTACTATGCCTACCAATGCACAGAATGCCGTCGCTGCTCCTTATTCTGCCCCTATGGTATTGATACTGCTGAAATCACAGCCATTGTGCGCGAACTCATGCACGAAGTCGGTCTTGGCACACACTGGATCATGGATCCTGTGAAAAACTGTTCCTTTACCGGCAACCACTTAGGTATCAAACCCCATTCTTTCAAAGAAATTGTCGAAATGCTGGCCGATGACTGTGAAACGGTCACTGGCATTCGCCCCAAGACTCCTTTCAATGAAAAAGGGCACGAAATTCTCTTTATTACCCCCTCTGGTGATGTATTTGCCGATCCTGGTATCTACACCTTCATGGGCTATCTCTTACTCTTCCACGAACTAGATCTTGACTATACCTTCTCAACCTATGCTTCAGAAGGTGGCAACTTTGGATCTTTTACGACATTTAATATGGCGAAAAAGCTTAATGCCAAAATGTATGCTGAAGCAGAACGTTTAGGTGTAAAATGGATCTTAGGTGGTGAATGTGGCCACATGTGGCGTGTCATTAACCAATATATGGAAACCTATAATGGTCCAACGCCACCCAATATGGTTGTGCCCAAATCCCCAATTACCGGTACAGTCTTTAGTCATGCAGCCGCCACCAAAATGGTGCACATTACTGAATTCACCGCCGATTTAATCAAGCACAATAAATTAAAACTTGATCCAAGTCGTAATGATCATATTATCACGACCTTCCATGATTCATGTAACCCAGCAAGGGCCATGGGTCTTATGGATGAACCGCGCTATATTTTAAAGCATGTCTGCAAAAATTTTGTAGAAATGCCTGAAAATACCATTCGCGAACAAACCTTCTGCTGCGGTGCAGGTTCAGGTCTAAACACTGAAGAAATCATGGAATTGCGCATGCGCTCAGGCATGCCCCGAGGCAATGCTCTCCGCTATGTGCAACAAAAATATGGCGTCAATCATATGGCCTGCGTGTGTGCCATTGACAGAGCGACCTTGCCGCCCTTAGCCAATTATTGGGCACCTGGAGTTACTGTCAGTGGGCTGCATGAACTGGTTGCCAATGCTCTTGTCATGAAGGGTGAGGCCAAACGTACCATGGATTTACGCCAAGAAGATCTCCCTAATGTCGCGGACGATGAGGAGGATCAATAATGTTGTATAACAAAAGCGCAGTCTATATTGGTATAGTGATCCTAGTCATTCTCCTCACATCCCCCTTCTGGGTTGGCCTTTTTGGACACAATTATACTTCTACAGGCATCACTACACCTAAAGATCAAGCCACATGTATTGAAAATGCGGACTTTATGCGGGCTCAGCACATGCGTTTGCTCAATGAATGGCGTGATAAGGCCCTCCGCGATGAAACTAGAACCTATGTTGCCACAGATGGCAAGAAATGGGAAATCAGCTTGCAAAATACTTGCATGCGTTGTCATACCAACTACAAGTCATTCTGCGAAAAATGCCATTTGTCCAACAGCGTGAGCCCCTATTGCTGGACTTGCCATATCATTCCTACGGAGGGCAAGTGATGAATACCAACAGAAGAAAATTTCTGAAAATTGCCTCCCTCTCGGCCTTTGCCTTAAGTAGTGGGGTGGCAAGCCTAGGTCTAGGTGCTAAAGAGGCCCAGGCCCAACTTGCCCCTGGAGCCTATGGCCATGGTGACAAAAGCTTGCATGCTAAACGCTGGGCCATGGTCATTGATACCCGTGAGTTTAAAACAGCAGCAGACTATGAGCCTTTAATTAAGGCTTGCCACAGAGCCCATAATGTGCCTGATATTCCTGGCAACAAGAATATCAAATGGTTGTGGTTAGACAGCTATGAACATTGCTTCCCAGATGATATGAATCCGCATTTAAGCACCAAAATGCAACAAGCTGTCTTCCCTCTCCTGTGCAACCATTGTACTAATCCCCCATGTGTGCGTGTCTGCCCCACCCAAGCTACCTATAAGATGGCTGACGGCATCGTTGCTATGGATTACCACCGCTGCATTGGCTGCCGTTTCTGTATGGCTGGCTGCCCCTATGGTGCTAGATCTTTTAACTTCTTTGATCCCAGAAAATATCTCCCCGAACCGACAAATCCAAGTTTTCCCACCCGCATGATTGGTGTAGTGGAGAAATGTACGTTCTGTGCAGAACGTTTGGCCAAAGGACAATTGCCCGCCTGTGTTGAGGCTTCAAATGGCAAGATCCTCTTTGGCGATTTGGAAGATCCTAACTCCACAGTGCGCAAGGCTCTCGCCGCTAACTACAGCATTCGCCGCAAGCCTAATCTTGGCACTCAGCCAGGCGTCTACTATCTCATCTAGGGGAGTATGCCATGCTTGAAAAATTGTTTACAGGATCCAAATATTACTACTTGTGGCTGCTCTTTTTAGTCTGCGTGATCTTGGGATGCGCTGTGGCTTATGCTGTGCAGTTGCAAACCGGCTTAGGCGTCACAGGCATGAATCGCGATGTGTCCTGGGGCTTGTACATTTCCCAATTCACTTATTTTGTCGGCGTGGCAGCTTCAGCCGTCATGCTCGTCTTGCCAGCCTACTTCCACCACTATGTCAAATTTAAACGCATGATTATTTTTGGCGAATTTATGGCTGTCGCCGCCGTAGTCATGTGTGCCCTCTTTATCGTCGTGGACTTGGGCCAACCCCAACGCATGGCTAACGTCATGCTGCACCCCACCCCCAATTCGGTCATGTTCTATGACATGATCGTCTTAATTGGCTACCTCTGCTTAAATATCATCATTGGCTGGGTGACCTTAGAAGCAGAACGCTTGGAAGTGGCTCCCCCCAAATGGGTGAAACCCTTAGTCTATCTCTCTGTGATTTGGGCCTTTTCCATTCACACCGTCACAGCCTTTCTCTATGCCGGTATCCCAGGCCGCCACTACTGGCTAACCGCCATTATGGCAGCGAGATTCTTATCCTCAGCTTTCTGTTCAGGTCCTGCCATTCTCTTGTTGTTACTCTTTGTTGTGCGCCGCTTAACCGGCTTTGATCCAGGTAAAGATGCCATTAAGACCTTGGCAACCATCATTGTCTATGCCATGTGCATCAATGTCTTCTTCTATTGCTTAGAGCTCTTTACCTCGTTCTACAGCAATATTCCTGGACACATGGAACCCATTATGTTCTTATTTAATGGACATGGTGGCGAACTTGCGTGGGTTAGCTATTTCATGTGGGCAGCAGTCATTATGGCTTTTGCTTCTTTAGCACTCTTAATTCCGCCGCAACTGCGTACCAGCAAATTCTTACCCTTAGCCTTGATCATGTTGGTCTTAGCCAGCTGGATTGATAAGGGTTTAGGTCTCTTAATCGGTGGTTTTACGCCCAATATGTATGAAGGTTTTACCCCCTACATGCCGACCTGTACAGAAATAACCGTTGCCCTTGGAGTCTATGCCATTGGCTTGCTTGTCTTATCACTCCTTTGGAAAATCGCCTTGTGTGTAAAGCGCGACGTTAATAATTTTTGTGACTAACAAGCTGTAAATTGGCCTAACTAAAATAAAAGCCCCACATTTGTGGGGCTTTTATTTTGGGCAAAATTTGTCACAAGGTTTGATCAGGAAACTCAACAAGCATTCTCTTTCTCGTTAAACTGTATAAGATGTCTAGAATCTTGACTTTCTTACACTTACAGCTAAATTAACTTAAACTTTGCTGACTGGAGGACACTTATGCATTCTGCTCTCAAAGCAGCTTTAGCGATCTGTAAAAATCTGCAACGCAATGGCTTTGATGCTCATGTGGTCAATGCTCCACTCCAAGAAAAAATCCTCGCTCACGCGGCCCCTGCTTCTGTTGACATTGCCTGTGAGCCTGATTTTCAAGGTCTTGCCAAAATTTATCATGAGGCACATGAGGCCAACCCCACAGATCCTTTTTTTGCGACCATGCAAGAAGAAGATGTGCTGTTGCGCTTCTATCGCTTGGAAATGAGTGAGGCTAGTCAGCCCGAAATGTCGCTTTTGCGCATAACCCCTAGCATGCTGCAAGCTTTATCGCCCGAAGATCGCCGCAAGTTGGGCCTTGGCGACTTTGCCGCCCAAGCGCCTTTGGCTGATCCCTATGCTGGCTTTGCCCTGCAGCCCAAAAAATTAAATGATGAGCCCATTCGCTTATTGGGCCTCCCTGATGAGACCTTGCGCCACAACTACCTCTTAGCTGTGCGCACCTTGCGTTTTGCGGCCAATTTTGATGTGCCCATCGAGCCCAATACCTGGCTTGCCATTGTGCGCTCTTCAGGTCGCGTGCTCGATTATGTGCCAGCCCGCGATATCATGGAAGAATGGCGCTTGGTGGCAGCTGAGAGCATGCATAGGTTTGTCCGTTTAATGTATGATGCCCATATTTTACAAGGCTTAATCCCTGAAGTTGCTGCCCTCTCAAGTATTCCCCAACAGAAAGTAGATAGTGATGACAATCAAACTGGCAATGTGTTTGAGCACACCCTTGAATGCATGAAACTCTATACAGAGCATGACTTTCACTATGATTGGCTTGGCACCATGGCCATGCTCTTTCATGATATCGGTAAGCTCTTTACCTGTGAATATTTTGATGGGGGCTATACCTTTTTCCAACACCATAGGGTCGGCGCCAAGGTTACGCGCAAGATTTTACAACGTTTACACTTTGACTTTGAAGATATTGATCTCATCTGTCACTTGGTTGCCAATCACATGCGTTTCCACTTTATGTTGACAGACAGAGGCATCCGCAAGTTTTCAGCTTTAGAAGAATATCCAAGATTAATCGCCATGGCACGCGCCGACATTGAAGCACGTGAAGATAAATACACGTCATTTAACCACAATATGAAGTATTTGGCACGTGCTAAAACCCCTGAACAGATGTTGGAACCCCTCTTAAATGGCAATGAGATCATGAAAGAAACCAATTTGGCGCCAGGACCTCTAGTTGGCAGCATTCGAGATGCCCTCTTAAAAGCGCAAATTGCCGGCGAGGTCAGTGATCGCGACTCAGCCATTACCTTTGTGCAACAATATGCCAAAAACTACATAGGCTAACACTTTCATGCGCAATATTTTGGATTTCTCAGCCCAAGCCTTGACCGAGTATTTGGCGACAAATTATGGCGAACCAAAATTTCGGGCCACGCAAATCTGGCAGTGGCTCTACCAAAAACTAGCCCAAGACTTCGCCGCCATGACGAATATTAAGCAAAGCTTGCGCGAGCAATTGGCCAAAGATTTTGCAATCAGCTACCCTGAGATTTTACAAGTTGCCACCAGCACAGATGGTACGCAAAAATTACTCTTGCGCCTTTATGATGGCGCCTTAATTGAAACTGTGCTGCTTCCAAGTATTGATCATGCTGGCAAGGTGCGTTATGCCCAATGTCTCTCAACCCAGGTTGGCTGTGCCATGGGGTGCACCTTCTGTGCTACGGGAGCATTAGGCATAACGCGCAATTTAACCCATGCTGAAATGGTTGGCCAGGTTTTAATTGGCAAAAGATTCTTGCAAGATTTTCAAAGTGATAAGCCCATTATTAAAAATCTCGTTTTTATGGGCATGGGCGAGCCCCTCTTAAACCTTGATAATCTCCTCTTAACCTTAGAAACGCTGAACTCTCGTGCGGGCCTAGCCTTTTCGCCAAGGCGCATCACGGTTTCAACCTGTGGTATCCCAAAGGCTCTGGAACGCTTAGGCCAAAGTGGGCTCTGCTATTTAGCAGTATCCTTGCATGCGCCAACCCAAGAACTTAGAGCAAGCCTTATGCCCAAGGCAGCTAACTTTAAATTGCAAGATCTCTTAACTAGCCTTAAACACTATCCCTTAAAGCCTCGCGAATACATAACTTTTGAATATGTGCTCTTACAAAATGTAAATTCAAGCCCAGAACATGCCAAAGCCCTTGCCAAAATTGTGCGCCAGGTTAAAGGTAAGCTCAATCTCATTGTCTATAACAAGACACCTGCATCAATCTACTCTCCGCCAACAGAAGCTGAAATTCTAGCCTTTGAAGAAATTCTCTGGCAGCATGAGATTACAGCAATTCTCAGGCAAAGTAAGGGCCAAGACATTGCTGCTGCCTGTGGCCAGTTGCAGGCCCAATATGTTAACGGCTCTTAATACTTGCAAGAGATGGACTTAGAAGTTGTACAAGAATCACAATTAAGCCAAAAGCAGCATGAGAGATTTTCACATAGCTTGCACAATTTCCGTAAAGTGGCCAAATATTCAGGCTATCTAAAAGTAACAAGAGACCTGAAAGGACTATGCCTGCATAGATGATACTTGTAAGCCAGCCCCACCATGTTAAGTGATATTGCATCCTGCCTTTGCAGAGCCAAATGGTTAGAATATAGCTTACAAGAAATAAGAGCCAAGTTATTGCATAGCTATGCAGGATCACTAAAGGGATACTAAAGAAATCTTTGGGGGCCCAGTGACCTAGGGGCAATTGTAAGCCACCAGTCACAACAGCTGCCCACACAACTACGCTTAAGATCGTTGTGAGAAATCCCGAAAAAAGTGGGCCTTTTGAGATCATGATGGCTTCCTCATGTGGTGATCACGCCATAATTGTAAGCAGGCAACCCCAATGCCCGCTAGAGGTGCTATGGCGAAACTTTGTTTAAGCTTACTTGTAAAGACATCTCTCGTTGGCACACGCAAATTGGGGAGCCCTGGGCGCACGCCCTTATGGCGCAACAGTCCAATCTCAATCTCTCTTAAGGGCACCTTGGAGACATATAAAGTCAAAGTGCCGCCATTATCACTTGCGCCAAAGATTTCTTGGCTGCCTTTATTTTTTGCTAAGTCTTCTGCCTCTTTTAAAATGTCTTGATACTGCCCAACACGCATGGCTTTCTTGGGACATATCTCCACACACAAGGGTTTTAAGCCCAAAGCTAGCCTTTCATAACAGAAATCACACTTAAACATGACACTTTTATCAGGCAATGTCCCCAAAAGACTTGTGCCAAGGCCTGGCTGCAGATAGGGGATATGCCAAGGACAATAGCGCTTACACATGGCATCTCCTGCGCAGACACTTGGCACACTATGGACAGCCCCTGACTTCTCCCGGGTTATGCCTCCTGTGGGACAAAAGGTCGCACAGGTTGGTGCAAGACAATGCATACAGCGCCTTGGCACATGCAGCATGAGCGTTTTATCGCCAACTTCTACTTCGATATGTTGGATGGTGAGCCAATTAAAGGGCGTTAAGCGGTTCTGTATTTCTCTTTTCTCTAAACTTGACCAGTCCCTTACATAACCTGTTGTTTCAGGCACAATGATCTCTTTGGGCATCATACTTGCAACTCTTGCATGGCAAGCTGCAACACATTGCTCACAGCCATCACAGAGATCAATATCAATGAGTGTCGCTTGCAATTCTCCTGTTTGGGCTTGGGCAGAAGTACTTAATATACCTCCCATAAGTCCCCCAAGCGCTCCTTTAAGAAACTTCCGCCTGGGCCACATTGCACTAAATGTCACCATGTTGCACCTAAAAGACTTATTAATTGTGACGTCTAAAAAATATAAGAGACCAACAAAATCACAAGCTTAACTTTTTGCGTGCTCAAAAGGCGCTGGCGGTCGCCATGCCCAAAATAGGCCCAAAAGAGGACAGAGACCCGCAATTTCGGCAACTTCTCTGCTAAAATAAAGACTTAAAAAACTGTATAGCCCAAAGCTAACCAAAGCTATAGAGATTAATAACAGCCAGTCAAAGAGCTTTAGGGGCCGTACTTTAGCCTGAAAGTAACCAATGGTACCAATGGCTACAGCCACTTTAGTTAGCGTGAGACTTAAGGCTGCACCTTCAAGAGGCAGTAGCGGGATTAAAAAAAAGCATAAGCCAATATTTAAGAGCAAGCCACAGACATAAAAGATACACAGTAACACATGCTGCCCCATGCCAATCATCACATAGGCAGCTAAATTGTGTAAAAAGGCTGTGGCAATACAGGGAGTTAAGAGTTGTTGGGCTGGGACTGCCACGGCAAAATTAGCCCCGTAGACCAGGGTTAAAAAGCGATCACTCTCAACATACAAGAGAAAGATTAGAGGCAAGGCTGCACCCCAAAGTGCTTTCGCCGTACGTGCTGCAAGCTTTTTAAATTCCCCTACATCTTGGGTATAGAGCTTGGTTAAGAGGGGAAAGAGGACCTTCCCTAAGAGTGCACCTGACACAAGGGTTGACACCCCTTCAATGGTCTCCCAGGCAACCCCATACCCCCCAACAAGGGCATCTGTGCCATATTGTTTTAAAAAAATTACATTGATTTTGTTATAAAACATGGCACAGAAGGCCATAAGGGTAAAAATAAGCCCTGCCCGCATCTTGCGCGTTAAATCATAGAACTCTTTTAAGCCAAAACGCTTCAGAGGATTATGGGCTAGCGACTTTAAGGCAAATATCAAACACAAGAGCGATTCAATGGGTTTATAGAGGGCAATACATATGGGTGGGCAAGCTAAAAGCACACACATGATCCCAAAGCCTATGCCAATGAGGGCAGATGGGATACGGATGCGCATTTCAACATCTTGGCGCCCTCTTGCTTGGCACAACACAAAAAAGGAATCACAAATGGCATCAAGGCCAAGGCCTGCAGCAATGGCTAAGACTATCAGAGTTAGTTCCTGTGTATAGCCTTGGGTTTGGGTTACAAGGAAAACTAAGAGCATTACTGGCAGAAAGACGAGAAATTTCAGCCAGGTGACCTCACTTAGTAATTCTTTGGGCCTGCTATCCCCCCGCGCAAAGGACGCGGAGAGATAGTCATTTAGACCCACATCCACAAGGGTTTTCACAAGATAGCCATAGGTTAAGGCTAAAACAATCTGGCCTAAGATGTCTTGACTATGGCGAGCAAGAGTTATGGTAAATACAGTCCAGGTAAGATCGCGTGTCCACTGGGCACCCAATATAAACCCCAAACGCTTGGGGATATCTTTAATTCGCATCTTTGAGACTTGACCTAAAAATGTACTACCGCTTTAAAGCCTGGTTTTAACTCAAAACTTGCGTTTGGCAGCATTAATTTGACGGTAAAATATGATGGCTGGGCGACATTCATATCATTGGAGACCCACGAGATTTCAGTAACTTTGGCTTTAAATTTTTTATTGCGCAACGAAGGAATCTCAACTACTGCTTCTTGGCCCACTTGAATGTCGCTAACCTCCCCCTCATAGACCGGCACTTGGATGAGCATAGGATCTAAGGGGCCTACAACGATAGGTGCTGTGCCTTGGGGGATGAGGGAGCCTGGAAAGATGCTAGAGACAGATAAAACATAGCCATCAACTGGGGATGGCAAAATAAGCGCTGAATCTGGCAACACGGCCCCTTCATGTAAGGGGACCTGATAATAGCGCTCCAGCTCTTTTAACCTTGCCTGAAAAGTATCTTGAGCTTTTTTAATGATTTTGCGCAAGAGCACAATGCGTTCGCCAATGGCTTTAAGTTCACTTTCTTGGCGCCTTAGGGCTTGGCGACTACCTAGCCCAGAGGCGACTAAATGGCGATTTTTGTTGCACTGGGCTTCAAGTCGCCCCTGTTCCCGTTCAAGCTCTAAAATTTTGCCGCGTAATTCTTCTGTATCTGAGCCTCTTGTGATCTCCTTTTGCAAGAGGCGCTCAGCCTCTCCTTGCAAATGATAGCGTAAGAGGGGCGCATTTTTATGCACATGATCCCCAGGTTTTACGCAAATCTCAGCAATGATAGCATTAAAGGGCAAGGGTTCTTGGCGCATCACTGTGGCCATGACCTTGCCTGTTAAGATTGTCTCAGCTAGAGCCTCTGTTGCCAAGATGCAGCATACAAACAGAATAAATCCAACTTGATTCCACAAGCTTAAGCCATTTCTTGATTTCAACGACATATCCATTACTACCTACATTTACATTAAATTTTTTAATGGCAAGCCTAAGAAGCGTTCTTGTAAGCTTGTCGCCAAATACATCCATTTTAAATAGGCAAGTTTATATTCAAGTTCAGTTTCAATAACATGAATTTTCGCATTGGCCATTTGTTCATGGAGATTGGTGACGACAGGAAATTCTTCAGTACCTTCCTTAAAAGCAATGAGAGCTTCTTTATATTGCAATTCAGCCGTTTTTAACTGAGTTGTGGCGATCTTTAAATTATTGTCAGCAAGCGCTAAAGCTTGTTCTGCCTGCAACCATCTATTGGAATATTCAGTGCGTTTACGCGCCATTTCATGGAAGGCCTGCGCCTTTTCCATGCGGGCAGTCTGCACGCCTCTGTATCTGCGGCCCCAGTCAATTAAGGGGAAGTCAAAGGTTAGATGTAAAAAGACGTCTTCTTCGCCACCTGAAGGTTGGGCTTGGCCTGCTGGGGGTTGTTTATTGGCCTCAAGACTCATCTGCGGCATATACTGTGCCCAGGCAACCATGATGTTGTAATCCGCTAATTTGATTTGGCCACGCAATAAGACATCATCTTCTGTAGTTTGCCACCTGTCTTCCCACTTTAAATTGTAGCCATTAAAGCCTGTGAGAATAGCATTGGCACTGGCTGCATCCACCTCTAATTTATGGTGGGCCTCAACACCTAAAAGGATCTTGAGTCTGGTCTTTTCCATGGTCAATTCCATTTTGGTCTTCTCAACCGTTAACTCAAGTTCCCGCTGATGCTGGTCGGCTAAATTTAACTGCACACCTTGCCTGCCTTCCACAACCTCCACCTGTTGCCAGAATTGTTTCATCTCTTTACCTAGAGGTAAGACCGCCTGTTTAGCCTCTAAGATCTCTTTAAGTGACTGCAGGCGCAGATAAATTTTGGCAATCTCGAAGATGGCCTCACCCACGGCCTTTCTATGGGTAGAGATGGCCATATTGACCAAGCCCTTACGCACTTGGTGTTCAAAATAGGTACCGACGGGATTGGGGAAATCGCAACGGAAGCCCACATCAAATTTGGTACGGCCATAATCGCCTGACACATAGCGCGTATCTTCATTAAAGCGTGTGATGTTATTGGTGATCGTAAAGAGCATGCGCGGCTCTGGCAGATACCGCCACACAGAATCGGTAAGTGCCAGCCTCTTAATCTCAAGATTCACAGCACTATTCACAAGCATTGGCGACTGCTGAATGGCCAAGTACACACTGTCTTCAAACGAAAAAGTCTTGCTGGGATCATAGAGATTTTTAATGGCCAGATTGAGCTTATCCTTATTTTCCACAGGAACACCCGGCACCGATTCTAACCAATGCTTGGCAGGCAGCTCTGGCGATTTTATCCCAGCCTTTTGGGACGCACAGGCACCAAGACACAGCACCACACCTACAAGGAATCCCAGTTGTAGTATTTTCCAAAAACAACTTTTTTGCATAACCTTCAGCCTCTTTGCACCTACCAAGAACACACTTGTGCGCACAACCTAAATATTTTTGCGTGAGCAAGATGGGTTACAAAAGTCAAGCCCCCCAGTGCACTATTCTAGTCCAATGAATTGCAAAGTGTGGGGACCTTCCGTATAGTCAACCACAAGAACAAAATAGTCTAAGAAGAGTTTAAACAACTTCAATAGTATATCAAAAATTGCTTGTACTTAAAGCTATTTGCGCCAAGAAAGACCTTGCTCTTCACACTATCTTGCACTCAAGAAAGCTCTATATTATTTTAACCCAACAAAAATTTTTTGTCTAATTGGAGCTTTGCGCACGCGTCCAAGCTGCATAAGCCTACAAAAAAACGCGCTCGGTCCAAGATAGGCAGCCTTAAGTCAAAAAAGCAAGTTTAGTTAAGCCTTGTATGCATAAGTTGCCTATTGTGCAACTTTCTCAAAGAAATTGTAGATAGTTTTTACTCTTGCTATAAAATAAAAGCTGCTCATTCTTGAAAAGAGACGAGGCGTCAAATCTATGCCCAGCCTGTTTTAGTATGATGAAAGGATTATAAATATTTTCTAAAGAGTTTACTTTTACACTTTTCATCCGCAAAATCTTATGCAGCTTGAAACACCTAATTTGTACGTAACTTTGGGCATACTTTAAGGCCGACACCTTGCCTTGCGCATGTGTGCTATCGCGAATATCATTAATTTCTTTTGCAAAATACTTAATAATCGTCTTTGGCACTATCTTTGCAAAAGAAGTCTCCCGCCCTTGAAGCAATACTTGCAAGATTCGGCTGTCTTGTGTACGCTGACCTTTGTTTTTTAGGCTATTTGGGCCCAGTTTTCCTTAAGCTCCTACGCCCAAGGCTTTGCAGGCTTTATGTCTTGCCTGTGGAAGTTTGACAATTTTTAAAACTCATAAAAGACAAGATGAGGCTTTCCTCTCCCCTTGGAGCATCAAGGAAGCTAGCCCTCCGTGTTGTCGGAAGTATAATGGAAAATCACGAGCAACAAAAAACCACCGCAAGTTTTAACCACATGCGCTCCAAGTTGTCATTTGGCCCCATGGTCGAAATGGCCCGCGAAATGGGTATGGAAAACCCCCTCTTCCGCTGTCATGACCGTGCTGCCAAAGCCACAACTGTCATCGGTGGTCGCGAATATATTAATTTTGCAACCTACGATTATCTAGACATAAATACACATCCGAAGATCACCCAAGCTGTAACAGAGGCTGCCACTCTCTATGGCACCAGTGCAGGAGCAAGCAGATTAGTCGGTGGCGAACGACCGCCCCATCGCCAACTTGAACGCGCTCTCGCCGATTTTTACCAAGTTGAAGACTGTATTGTCTATGTGAGCGGGCATGCCACCAATGTGTCCACCTTGGGATTCCTCTTTGGGAAGCGAGACGCCATCTTTCTTGATGGGCTTGCCCACAATTCCCTCTTACAAGGAGCACGTCTCTCCGGTGCCACGCGCATAACATATACGCACAATGACTGTGAGGCGCTTGAAAAACTCTTGGCTGAAAAACGCGACGATTTTAGACATGCCATTATTGTCACTGAAGGCCTCTTCAGCATGGATGGCAATATTCCCGATCTGCCGCGCTTAATTGAACTGAAAAAGCGCTATAATTGTATGTTGCTTGTGGATGAAGCCCATTCCTTAGGGATTTTGGGTGCCACTGGCCGCGGCATTCGCGAATATTTTGGCATTGATCCCAAAGATGTCGACATGTGGATGAGCACCTTATCTAAAACCCTCTGTGGCTGTGGGGGCTTCATCTGCGCTAGTCACGAGCTTGTGGAATTTTTAAAATATGGCTCGCCTGGTTTTGTCTATAGTGTGGGCATGCCGCCAATCATTGCCTGTGCCTGTTCCACTGCGCTAGACCTTTTGCAAAAGGAACCTGAGCGTGTGCATAAATTACAGCATATCAGTCAGTATTTCTTGCAATATGCCAAGAGTAGAGGCTTAGACACAGGGGATGCCCAAGGCTATGCGGTTGTACCTGTTATTATTGGCAATTCTTGGGTCACAGGTTTTCTAGCCCAAGAACTCTATAAGGAAGGCATTTTGGTTATGCCGATATCTTTTCCTGCCGTAAAAGAAGGGACAGCCAGATTACGTTTCTTTATTTCGGCAGCCCATACCGAAGCCCACGTGGCCAAAACCTTAGATGCAGTCATAGACGGCATTCCCAAGGCTGAAGCCATAGTTGCCCAATATAAGGCCAAGCACCCGGATAAGTTTCGCGATATTTAACCCTTGATTTTATGAGGACCTTATGCCGACCATCTATCTCGCCACAAGTCTTGATGTGGAGGAAGAAGGTCTTTTTACAGGAAGCTACGCCCAAAGAGATGTCCAAGTAACCAACACCCAAGCGTTACTTAAGCTTAAACCTTTATTAAATCTTGGCCTCAAACCGACCTTATTCTGTGCTTATCCTGTATTTAAAGATTTAGCATCCTGTAAAATCTTGGCTACCTTGCGGGATCAGCATGCTTGTGAAATTGGGGCGCACCTGCATTATTGGAATACACCGCCCCTTATAGGAGATCACGTTCTCCACAAGGTGCCAGCTGTGAGTCTCTCTCAAGACATCTTTGCAGCTAAACTTGAGACTCTCTTAAATAGTGCCAAAGAGCTGCAAGCAAGTCCCATCACAAGTTTTCGTATGGGGAGATGGGATATACATGCAAAACACTTTGACTTATTAGCGCATGCTGGCATTACCTGTGATGCCTCGGTTAGACCCTTGCATACCAGTGCAACTAAAGAGGCTGGCCCCAATCATTTCCATGCCAAAGCGTCTCCCTACTGGATTCCCACTCTTCATGGCAAAATCTTTGAAGTGCCTCTAACAGTCACCCCCCTCTTTTCTTATCTTCCAAACATCTTAGATAATCTCGAAAGGTGCCTGCCCAAAGTTATTGCCTATTTAAAAGCCCGCATGAATTATTGGGGTGCTTTAGCCCTTTTGCCAGTCTACCAACCTCTAGCCATGCTCAAATTAATCACCTGGCTCTATATTAAACGTGGCGGACGCCTTTTAAGTCTCACCTGGCATTCTTCAGAAATGCAGCCAGGCGCAACCCCACACTTGGCGACACCTAGTCTTGTTGCTAAATTTTTAGAGCGTTTACAGGCCTATTTTACCTGGCTCTTCAAGAATTATCATGTGGTAAGTCTCCCCATGGGGCAATTGGCAGACCATTTAGGCGCCACAGCACCAACAATCACAGCTCCGCCAACCGCCGACTATAGCGTAAGCCAAGAACATGCCTAAGCTTAGCTCTACCCCCCCCAAGGTAGCCTGTCTACTCTTGTGGTACCCGCTCTTTACCCAGCCCTTCATCTTTCGCGAAGTGGAAGGCCTTAAAAACCTCCTCCCAACCACAGTCTACACTCTCTATGGCCCCAATCTCAAACATTGCTCCCAAGAGATGCTAGAAGAAGCGCATACTGTCACAACTCATGGTTGCAAGGCCCTCCCAAGCGTTCTCCTAAGCCTCGTGCGTCATTCCTTTTGTTCTCCCAAAAGATTCCTGACCCTTGCCCGCAAAATCTTAGGCTATAAATGGCCAACTCCAGAGATTTTTGGTGAAAATCTTTGGGCCTTTTGTCTAGGTCTCGCACTTGCACCAAAACTAAAAAGCCAAGACATTCAAGCGATCTATGCTCCTTGGCCCCGTGGTACGACCACAGCAGCCCTTGTCATTAAAGAGCTCACCGGCATTCCCTTTGTAACCACAGTGCGCGGCGACAATTTGGCGCCAGCTGATCCTGATCTTTTAGCCAAATTACAAGCTGCGACATTTATCCGCACCAATAATTTTGCAGATCAAGAACGGGTTCAGGATCTGCAAAAAGATGCAAAAGCAAAATTAAGACTAATCTATAATGGGCTAACCTTACCTCTAGAAGATGTGAGCCCAAAGATTGCAAACTATACTAAAAATCGCCCTTTAAAAATTTTAGCCTTAGGCCGCTTTGATGTGACCAAAGGCTTTGATGTCTTAATTCTCGCTGCAAGTATCTTAAAGCAACAAGGACGCAATATTAGCGTGACCCTGGCTGGTGGCGGCGGCATAAGTATGGGTCTTGGCAAATTGGAAGGAAATCTTAAAAAACTTACACATACCTTACATCTTGAAGATGCCATAAGCTTTCCAGGGTTGATCTCCCACAATGACTTGCCAAGTCTTTTAAAAGACCACGACATCTTTGCAGCACCTTGTGTCATTGACCCCCAAGGACGGCGCGATGGCATTCCAAATACCGTCATTGAAGCCATGAGCTACGGTCTGCCTGTGGTTGCAAGTAACATTAATGCCCTGCCAGAGGTCGTAATAGATCACAAAACTGGGCTCACAGTTCCTGCAGGAGATCCTAAAGCACTAGCTTGTGCCATTGCTTGGCTTGCAGATCATCCTATGGATGCAGCCCATATGGGGGAGGCTGGGAAAGCCCATGCCACACGCCTCTTTGATCCCAAAACCAATGCCAAACATCTTGCTGATCTTCTCATAGCCTGCGCTAAACATCAATCGCCAAGTGCTTCAAGGTAGGTGGATCATGTGTGGAATTGCCGGCGTGTATGCCTTAGATGGTCAAAATCTAGATCCAGATGAACGCAACCATGTAGCACACATGCTCGACTGCCTTAAACATCGTGGCCCTGATGCCCAAGGGATCCTCTTGCAAGATGCCATGTGTTTTGGGCATCAACGCTTATCAATTATTGATCTTGAGAGCGGCAGCCAACCCATGAGCACGATGGATCTTAGCATTACCTATAATGGTGAGATCTATAATTATCAAAGCTTACGGCGCCAATTAGAACCTTTAGGCGCAAACTTTCGCACCAATTCTGACACTGAAGTGATCCTCTGGGCTTTCCACTTTTATGGCCAAGATTGCGTGAAATATTTTGAAGGCATGTTTGCCTTTGCAATTTATGATAAAGCAAGTCGTAAACTCTTTTTAGCAAGAGATCGCTTTGGCAAAAAGCCTCTCTTTTATACCCTGCAACAGGGTAAATGCTATTTTGCCTCAGAACTATCAGCACTCATAAATCTTAAGCACCTAAATTTTAAGCTCTCACCTGCTAGTATAGCTAGGTTTTTAAGCTATGAATATGTGCCAGGGCCGCAAACGCTCTTTTGCGAGATCGCGCAAGTTTTGCCAAGCCATACACTAACAATTCAAAAGCAGGGGCTCTACCAAAGGCGCTATTGGGATCTGCCAGCGCCAGAAGCTAATAAGCGTAAAGTTCCTGATCTTGCAAATGAACTTTTGCAGCTTTTACAAGAAGCAGTTAGCAAGAGGCGCATAAGTGATGTGCCCCTAGGTGTCTTTCTCTCAGGTGGCCTTGATTCATCCATTGTCACAGCGCTTATGGCTAAAGAGTCTATTAAACCTGTGCCTACATTTTCAATTGGCTTTCGTGAGGCTAGCTTTGATGAATCAAAATATGCCCGCTTGGTCGCCCAATATTTTGGCACAGAGCACCATGAAGAAATTTTAGAAGCAAATGTTTGTGCAGAACTTTTACCGCAAATTATCAGTCACATGGATGTACCCATGGCTGATGCCTCAGTTGCTCCGACCTATCTTTTATCCAGATTAGCAAGGCGGCATGTAACTGTGGCTCTCGGTGGTGATGGCTCTGATGAACTCTTTGCAGGCTATGAGAATTATGCAGCCATAAGATTTGCAGAACTCTACTTGCGCTTCCCGAAATTTCTGCAAGGCTTAATCGAATACCTTGCTAGATATCTCCCCAAGTCTTCTGGATACGTTAATTTAAACCTAGCCATGCAGACCTTCTTAAATGGCGCCAAAACACCTCCTGCTTTACGCTTGCAACGCTTGCTTTCTGCCTTTTGGCCCACAGAGCTTAAAAAAATTTTAAGTCAAGAGTTTCAAGAGAGATTAGAACATAACGCCTTAGAGCCAGAGAAGCTGCTCTCACCCACAAGCCTTGAATATCATCAGTGGCAGACTCAAGTCTCCCCCTTAGCCCGTGCCTTTTATGTCTATGTGCGCCAATATTTGCCTGAAGATATTCTTGTGAAGGTCGATCGCTGTTCCATGCTGAACTCCTTAGAAGTCCGTGCGCCCTTCTTAGATACTAAGCTTGCAGAATTTGTGGCTAGGTTACCCTTAAATTATAAAATTAGCGGCTTAAAAGGGAAGTGGCTATTGCGCAAGGCGGTTGCAAAAATTTTGCCCAAAGCCATCTTGCACCGCAATAAACGGGGCTTCCAAATTCCAGTGGCAGCTTGGTTGCGCCATGAATTACTCCCCTTAACCCAAGAGCTCCTAGATCCAAAAAAACTTAAAGAGCAAGGCATCTTTAATTCTGCTGTTGTATCTGATCTTCTTCAAAAACATGTGCGTCATGCGCAAGACCTAAGAAAACCCTTATGGACGCTTTTAGTTTTGCAACTGTGGCTTCACGCCCATCATGCGCCAAGTTTTTAGGCAAATATTGTAATATGTAGACCAAATCTTGCTGCGTAATTTTATGCATAGGGGCACAACTAATCTTTTGTCAGAAGCTCTTTGTAAATCAAGATACAGCTTAATAGCCCCTCAACGAGGGGCTTTTTTTGTAAGAGATATGCAATGCGCTGCTGGATGATGTAATAATGGATATAGAGAAAGATACTGCTGAGGAACGATAATTAAGTTGTTAAATTTTTAATTAAGTCGTTAAAAAAGGTTGTTTTTTAAAATTAAGCTGTTAAAAACAGGAGGGCGTTTTAATTAAGATGTGAAATTAGCAGGAGACACCATATGGGAAAAAGGCGAA
>JAFTDU010000106.1 GCA_017454005.1 Desulfovibrionaceae bacterium
CAAGACAAGCGGTCATCCGTCCTAAGTGCCATAAATAATGGGTATTTAGCAGGGACAGTCCTAAACTATTTTTAGCATGGAAGACCCCCAACGACTATCTCCTTGAGGGAGAGTAAAACAGGAAGCCTACGCCTGAAGAAAAATGTTGCGCCAAAATTATTTGGCTGAAGATATAGTCTGCGCTCATGTGAAAGCATGAGAGGTCTGCAATAAATGTAAGACTGCGTTAAAAGTTGCGTTTTAACGTGAACAAGATAAATAGATGAAAGTAAACCTATTGCATAATGCACCTGTATTGGCTTACCTTAAAGATATGAGCAATATGCGTGTCGTTTTTATTTGCTCACGCAATATGTTGACTATAACAATGTACATAGTTGACAAATATGCTTATATCTCTTAAAAAATATGCAAAATATTTCAGTACAGAGTTAACAGCATTATGAGTTGCTCTGACAATATCTTAAGACTCCAATATTGTATACTTTTCATCCTATTTATCTGTACGGGATATGCTGTATTTGGTCGTGTTACACAGGGTAAAGATGTTGTAGACAAAATCGAGCGTGTGGCTACAACCTCTAGAGGAATCCACAAGGATGTGCCAATTTCACCTATTGTGATTCGTAAAATCACGATTTTAAACAAATAGTAAATAAAAATTGCCCCAAGCAAGACTGGTGTTTTTAAATCTTGCAAGGGGCTTTTTTGTGTCTGTTAGTCTGTGCAGAACTACTACATGCTGCGTTGAAGACTATATTGAAACTGGCGCATGGTTAAATGGCACAGTGCCAAACCCAAGGCATCAGAAGTATCTAAGGCCCACTTAGCTTCATTAATCTTGAGCATGGTTTTCACCATAAATGCTACTTGGGTCTTTTCAGCATGACCTGCACCCACTAAGGCCTTTTTGACCTGTGTGGCCGAATAGTCGCTAATGGTAAGGTTATGTTGGGCACAGGCAGCCACAGCTACCCCGCGTGCTTGCCCTAATTTAAGGGCACTTTGCGCATTTTGCGAGACAAAGACTTGTTCAATGGCTGCTTCTTGGGGTGTATAACGGGTTAAAACCTGTGACAGTTCGCGGTAAATAGTGCAGAGGCGTTCTGAAAACTCTTTGTTTGTGCCGGTATGAATGACACCACAATCAACAAGTTCCATGACTCCCCTGGAAGCACGTACTATACCAAAACCAGTATGTTGCGAGCCAGGGTCAATGCCAATAACTGTAACGGTTGCCATTAGTCTACAGGCATGTCATCAGGAAAATCTGCATTCACATATACATTTTGTACATCATCATTGTCATCTAAGGCATCCATGAGTTTTAATACCTTAGCACCCACTTCAGCATCAACAGCGACAAGATTTTGGGGCACCATGGCAAGCGCCGCAGATTGCATATTCACACCTTGGTTTTCAAGCGCATCCCGTACAGTGGTAAAGTCGGCCATGGCTGTTTGGATTGTCCAGACATCTTCGTCGTCAATGACATCATCTGCGCCAGCTTCTAAGGCTTTTTCCATCATGGCGTCTTCATCAAAGTCGGCTTTATCAACTGTAATCACGCCTTTACGATCAAACATCCAGGCGACGCTGCCATTTTCACCCATGGTACCACCATGTTTGGTAAAAATGTGGCGCACATCAGCTACTGTGCGGTTTTTATTATCAGTGGCAACTTCGACCATAATGGCAATGCCACCAGGACCATAACCTTCGTAGAAGCTTTCTGTGATATCACCACCTGCATCTTCGCCTGTACCTTTGCGAATAGCCGCTTCGATTTTATCTTTGGGGAGGTTCACGGCCTTGGCAGCAGCAATAGCCGCACGCAAGCGAGCGTTGCCAGAAGGATCTCCACCATTTTTGGCTGCAATAATGATTTCCTTGGCAGCTTTGGTAAATACCTTGCCACGCTTTGCGTCTTGACGGCCTTTGCGGTGTTGAATATTGGCCCATTTGCTGTGACCAGACATATGTCCTCCCAAAAACAGATTAGAATGATTGTAGCTGCAATGTGCAGCGCAAACTTGAGTCAACTTAAACTAACATAAAGTTTCCTTTGTGGCAAAAGAACCGATAGGATGTATGTATTGAGTTGACTACGCGTTTAAAGATCTAGGTTGACTATAAAAAATATAAATGTATATATTATTAAATATTTTATCTAGAAAAGTAAGATCACTGCTATCTCATGAATTTACTGCGTGATATCATAAAATTATAGCATCATTGATAATAATGCATCAATACTTATGTTAGGTAAAATTATGTTACATGGTTAGTATTATAGAGATTATGAAAAAACTTGTGTGCGCATTCAAGAGATTTATGTTTGCTCTTTTAAGCCACCTGTTGCACCATGAAACCCTAAGGCTGTAAAAAATGTTTCTTTGCTTTCAGCACGCGAACTTTTGGGTTTAAACGCTTTCACCTGAGCAAAGGTTTGTTTGAGATTGCGTAAGAGTTCTTGAGCTTCACCACCCATAAAAATTTTCACCACAAATTTGCCACCAGGTTTTAAGTTGAGACAAGCAACATCAAAGGCTTGGGTAGCTAAGGTAAATGAGCGGGTTTGGTCAGTGAACTTGTTGCCTGTGGTGCTGGGTGCCATATCCGATAAGACAAGATCAAAGGGGCCTAATTGTTGCAAATGTTCGGCAAAATTGGGGGAAATATTTAAGATGTCTTCTTGAAAAAATTTAACCTGGGGCGGCAGGGCAATGTCAATGGTTTTGAGATCACAGGCAAGGACAAGACCAGTGGAACCAACCTTTTGGGCAGCCCATAGGGACCAAGAACCAGGGGCTGCGCCTAAATCTAATAATTTTAAGCCGGGCCTGAGCAGTTTAAATTTTGCATCAAGCTCCTGCAATTTGTAGACTGAACGCGCAGGAAAGTTTTCACGTTTGGCCTTGAGAAAATAGTGATCGCGATATTCCTTCATAACCTGAAAAAATTTCTGTTGGGTTTCTTAAGGAGCAAGATAGAGAAAAAAAGGGTTAAGGCTGCCAGTTGCTTTCTAACCTGCAAGGGCAAGGGCGGCAAACTACGCTGTTTTTGGTGGCTTGCCAAGAAATGGCGTGTATTGAGAATTCAGCAGCTTTTAGGATTGTAACTATGGATTCAGTGCATACAGGGCGACCCTGCAGACTAACAGCACGCGATTTTGCAGGTCGTAAACTTAGTTTAAGCGCAGAGTGGAACACCTGGCAACAAGTGAAAGCAGGCGAGGATCCACCCTTAATTTTAGGGATAGGGCCTGGCAATATTACAAATTTACCGCAAAATTTTCAGCAAGTATCTGTAGGTTGGTATGAAGATCCGCAGTGGCTAGAACAGATTAGCTCACAGATTGCCTTGCCAGAGAGCTGGTATCAGGTTGATTTCAATTGCTTAAAGCAGCTTTTTGCTAGACAGCGTGTTTTTTTCTACCGCTTAAATCTTTTGTTAGCACCAAACTTTTGGGCCATTTGAAGAGCTTGCTTATGCGAGCTCCATATAAGACCCTTTGTATCCTGTAAAGGGTGCAAACTCAGTGTTAAATGCTTGTAATCCCTAAAGCCTTACCCCTAAACAGTAATCTGAAAAGATAAGCTGAAGATAATCTTAAGGTGCGAAAGCAGAAAAAACGTAAGGATGGCA
>JAFTDU010000107.1 GCA_017454005.1 Desulfovibrionaceae bacterium
AAAAAATTAATAATCTACCTAGTCCGGTCTTAAATTTTTCAAATTCGTTATCATGTATGTTTTCTGGAGAAATTAAATTTAATTTATAATTAGAAATAAAATTCAATAAACTTGGATCATCTACTTTCAATATCTCATGAAGGCTCAATGGACCATCCCACGGTTTACCACTAATATTGACTGTCAAAGTAATAACGGGGATTAAAAAGTCATTTTTCCAAAATTCAGACACAAATTCATCGCTATTTATGTCTTGTTTTTCATTTTTTAGATTATCACGATGCATTTTAGCAATTTTACTAATTTGCCTATTATAATTCATTGCATCGTAAAGCATGCTTCTAGCTGGCATAGCATAATGTGTTTTGGCTTCTAACTCTAAGCCAAATAAAAGATAAATTGCTGACTCATTATGCATGAATGCATAACTCTTTAAAATATCTCTAAATTTTTGCACCGAAAATTTAACCTTATTGTCGTAGGCTAAGGTTATTTCAGTTGCATCTAATTCCTTGAGACCATCAGGATTAATAACAGATCTGCCTTGGTAGATATAATAATTAAACAGATCGGCAAATCTTTTTGTATTCGCAAAATAGTCTTTCGCCTCTATATCTTTTTTTCCCATTGTGACTATCGCCTTTATTGTTGTATTTTATTAGATTTAGAAAGGTTATATGCGCACTTGACTTTGTAGCGGCGTACAGTATAAGGGTATGACTAAGCTATGCATTTGAACAGATGTATATTTACTGATTCCTACCTTGAACTTACAAGTCTAGAAATTATGAAGTCTAAATTAGCAATATTAATATTTCATACTCTATTTTTTAACAATAAAAAATAATGATCTATTTTAATAAAAATTATTCTACATATTTACCTAAGAATCAAATCAATTTTCATGATACGATGCTTTCATTTATAATTTGAAAGTAAAAACAAAAAATATTTTGTATGGTATTTTTTAAGAAAACAATATTAGTTCATATATAGTAATCTTACACATATATTCAATTTAATTAAAAATTCTTATATTATATTATAAATATCAACTGCATAGAAGTTTCTTGATTCAAATATATCTTTCTCATTTTATCTATTAGCTTAAATTTATGTTAGGAGTTTTGAAGTAATAAACTACATCAACAATTTCATACTATTTTTTACATGCGTCTTACAAACATGTGTCTCAAATTGTTATTTTTGTATCTAACTTAGTTTACAACAACAGAATAGATGTGTTCATCATTTAAGAATTTTTCATAATATTATTCATAGTATTTAGTACTTTTTATGGATTTTACTTTTTTTTCACTTGATTCATAAATGCCTGAAACTATACACGTCCAACTAGATTACGGTGATTTTGCAACATTCGTCAAGTAGATGTTCTTGTCCTAAATAGTTTGTTATGTTGGTTTTTGATTTTTAGATAATGCTGAGGGTCTGTATGCTAACATTTTGCACTGCTTACCTGCAATATATTGTATCTCATAAATGCTCACATAATAAACTATTTATGCAAGCGAAATCAAATATGTTTGACATGTACAGTAGAATGCAACTTGCTTTATCTATCAAAGTAAAGTCCAAAGAAATTGGTCATAAGATACAGACAACTGTATATCAATAATGCTAAAATATATTTTCACAAATAGTCATAACAAAAATACAAATTCTAGCGCAACTGCCCTCGAATGTTAAGTCACATTAAAGTTATTTCCTGCTTTCTTATATCACACATGTTTTAAATCGTGCAAAACATTTAATTGCTGCTCAGTTTCTTTTTATCTTGTATCTCTTTGCTAGGATTATGAGTAAAGCTTCAAGGGCAAAGATATTTTAAGCCTTTCTTGGCATGCAGAACTTTTATCTTATGATCAAGTTACACCAAAGAGAAAATTCCTTAAGGTGCAGCCTTAAAGTTTTTGCAGTATGCCTTTAAAATTGTAAGCTATTATAACGCAAGTAATCTAGATTATATACTTGAAGATATTTTTAAATAACTTATGATAGAAAAATTCGATATAATCTATCTTTTAGCACAACCGCATTCAAACATATTCCAGGCAGATCTTTATTTAATCGTCCTCTTGTGCATATGAAATTTTTGGCAGTATAATAAATTTTATATATTATATAATTATTTTTGTAGATTATACTAACTTACATATTGACTAACTTACTAACTTAACTACTTAATTACTTACTTAATTACTTACTTAATTACTTAAATTTTGCTACATCTGGTAATATAAATGTACACTATGCTGCATTTTTCAGCACGCGTGAACTTTATAATCCAAAATATTACAATTATGATTTACCATGTTGTGCATTTATGTATAGTAAAGAAAATACTAGATAAGCATAACTTGTACAATATCTATGAGATCTATTGAAAAAATAAAATTTATTGGTCTTATTGGTTATATTTTTTATTGCACTATTAATATATGTGAAAAAGTCACATAGCATGAAAAATAAAGCGCTCTATGCAATTTTTAACTACTGATATCATAGCAATATTGTCTACATACGGCTTCTTGCATTAAATAGAGCAACAAGATACAGGCTTGTCTCTTGCCTTTGTTGGCTTGCGATAAGGCCAAAAATATCTCTACTGCTCTCATAAGTTACTATGCAGTTTTTTAAGCGCCTCTGGCAAGCTATCCTCAATCTACCCGCAAACCGTCTGCAAAGCTTGGCACAAGAGATTTTTTGCTTAAGTAGCCACGTTGTCTTTTGCCTTTTTTAGCATTTGTGCAAGTATTATGGCTCTAACAAAAAAGCCTCTTTGCCAAAACTCTTAAGCCACGTATCTGTCCAAATACTCCCTGGTAGATTGGGCGCTACCAATAAATTTTCAAATAATGCATAAATTTCGGCAAGTAAATACAAAGAACCTGTAACAAGCACAGGCCTCTCAAAAGTTGCCACATGTGCCTGGCGTAACTGCTTTAAGAGGGGCCCAATAGTTAAGGGAGCATCTATTTGTTTCTCCCCCCACGCTGCACAAACTTCCCTGGCACTAGCCGCCCGCGGATTATTGATGCTTGGAAAATAAATCGGTACAGCACCTCTAAACTCTTGAGCCAAAATTCTAAGTACAGCTCGCCAATCCTTATCAGCCAAACCCGCATAAACGATAGCTTGAGGCCGCACCTTGTGGCGTAAAGCCTGCAACATAGTTTGCATACCATGGGGATTATGCCCGCCATCTAACAACATATCAGGATAATTTTCACTTGCAGCAACATGCTGTAATCTGCCTGGTATAAAGGTTTGGCGTAAAGCAAGCTCAACTAAGTCTCTCTTAACACCTAATTTTAAATCTTGCGCCATGGCTTGGAACACTTTTAGGGCAAGCCCTGCATTGACATATTGATGCTGCCCAAAGAGTCCGATTGCATCACGCAAGCTTGGCTCTAAAATTGGGGCAGAGCCTAAAATTATCCCCTCTTTAGCACAAGCTTTGGCTAAATACTTAGCTGCCACAGGGTATTGGTCTACCGTATAGACTTGCGCCTTGCCACGAATGGCACAAGCCTTATCCTTTGCAATTGAAGCGAGTCCTTGGCCCAAAATATTTTGATGATCTAGGGCAATGGGCGTGTAGGCAATGATATCAGCGCGTACAGCAGTTGTAGCATCATGGGCTCCGCCAAGTCCTGCTTCAAGAATAGCAACGTCAATCTGTTGTGCCTTAAAAAACAGTAAGGCTAACACTGTCAAAAATTCAAAATAGGTCAAATCAGGACCTAGCTCACGCACGTAATTGGCGCTCTCAACCCACATGGAGCTAGCTATATCCCTGCCACAAACCTTAATGCGTTCTGTGGGCTGCACAAAATGCGGCGAGGTGTAGAGACCTGCACGTAAGCCGTGGGCTTGACAGAGGGCTGCTAAAAAACTGGCTGTAGAGCCCTTGCCATTTGTACCCACAATCTGCACTACATAAAAGGGGGGATCAAGGAGCTTGAGATGACCTAACACCCGCGAAATGCGTGCAAGGCTCAAATCCATATGAAAGAGCCCCAAGGTCTCTAAATAGGCCAAAATATCAGTAAACTTTTGAAAATATTGCGCCATAATAAATCTTAGATGTTAATAAAATTTTGAATATCTTGTTAAGACTATTCATTATCGAATTACTTGTTACTCATGAGATAATTAGAGTGCTATGAGCATATTTTATGCCAAGTATTTAACCATCATGAAAAATTAATCTAATCTGTAATACATAAAAGCAGATTGTTAAGTAGAGTAAATAAAAAAATTATTATTTTAATTTTTTCTTGATATACTAAAATTATGATCTACTCTCATATGAAATTATTTTAAACTTTCCTTTTAATGTTTTATAGGCATTATTTATTTGTTTTATCTAAAGAATACTTCTGCTATAACTTTGCTAATTTTCTCTTAAATGATTTAACGTGTCTAGTTTTATCAAATTATAGCATATTTATTAAATCATCTGACACAATTCTTAATCTCAACACTTAATTTTATACCTTTATAATGTATCACCAAAGTAAAATATAAATTAATTATAATATAAACTAATTATGTAATTATATTTGATATAAGTTATTTATATATGCAACAACATCTAATCTTTTATAACATCTAAGTCTTAAGAATCAATAGATTATGCATAGATTTGAGCTTATGAAGATATTTTTGAACGTCATGTACATAAAAACTAGATAAATTTTTATCTTCTTAAATAACTGCTCATAAAGATTGTTGCAAAATCTAAGGTGAAATCGCAAATAATCTACAATCTATTAAAGCTTTGCCTGAGAATTAAAAACGCCATGCGTTGCAAGATAAAAAAACTCGCCAAAAATGTAGTGTGATTAGGCAAAGACTATAAACAACTTGCAATTAATTTTTGCGCTTTGCAGCTTACGCCTCTTCTGCTAAACTTTGCCAAGCAAGCCTTCTTGAGTCTTTAGATATTTGGCGACATGTGCAGCCAACGCTGCCAAGCAGACTTACTGCTTAATTTTTAAACAGCCGTGCAACATTTTCCGCCATATATGAAGTAGTTAAAATATTAAGTTTAGAACATGCTCTACTAAAAAATGAGACTCTGCAATTTTAATTGTTATATCAAATAAATTTTCGTCAGTCAATTTAGATGACATATTGTTCAGAGCAATAAGTGATAATAATACAACAACTGAAGTACGTTTATTTCCATCAACAAAATAATGACCTTTAATCAGGTTTAGAAATATATTACAAATTTGTTCTTTTTTTGAATTATAATACAGGCAAGATGAATATATAGCATCTAATCCTTGATGCAGAAGTATCACAGATGTAAATAACTTATTAATCTCTTCTATATCTTTTATTTTAATAATTATTAATTGCTCAGGCATCTTTTAGCTTCTCCAGAGATTTTGCATATTTCTTTAAAATATCATGTACAACTTTTTCTAGATCAGATTTTTCCGCATAAATAAATTGTTTATGCTCTTCTGCTTGATATTTTTCTTTGTCTTTATGTTCAGTTTTCATATGTGTTATTTATCTTTTATACTGTTGTTTAGACTTTGAAGATCACACACCCTCGATGCATCTAAAATACAATTATCTATTGATCTGACTTAAATATCTGGCCCAGGATGTGTGCAGTTTTCAAGATTTTTCATATTTACTTAACTTTTTTTTGGAAAAGAGCTTATGAGCATCATCTATAATCATGGACAAGGACGACGTTTAACACTCACTGAACCCGAAAAACCCCAACTTTTTCGCGACCTGTTTCCCTACACAAGCATCTGTCGCACGAGCTTTGATGATGTGCTCTTGAGCCCGCATCCAGCTGAAGAGATGCGCATAACCGATACCACCTTTCGCGATGGTCAACAGGCCCGTCCCCCCTACACCGTCAAACAGGTCGCTAAAATCTTTGATTTTCTCCACCGTTTAGGGGGTAAAACCGGCTTAATCACCAGTTCTGAATTTTTTCTCTATTCAAGTCGTGACCGCAAATGCGTTGACGTCTGCCGGGCCCGTGGCTACAGATTTCCGCGCATAACCGCATGGATTAGAGCCACCCGTGACGATTTAAAGTTAGCCAGGGATATGGAATTTGATGAAACCGGCATGCTCACGAGCGTGTCGGACTACCATATTTTCTTAAAACTCGGCAAAACGCGGCAACAGGCCATGGACATGTATGTGGACTTGGCAAGTCAAGCACTTGAATGGGGCATTATCCCCCGCTGTCATTTTGAAGATGTCACCCGGGCCGACATTTATGGTTTTTGTCTGCCTTTAGCCCAACGTCTCATGGAACTCTCCAAACAAAGTGGCATGCCTGTCAAAATTCGTCTCTGCGATACCATGGGGTATGGTGTGCCCTATCCTGGGGCCAGTCTACCTAGATCTGTGTCCCGCATTGTGCGTGCATTTATCGATGAGGCCGAGGTGCCAGGGCAGTGGTTAGAGTGGCACGGGCACAATGATTTTCACAAGGTCTTAGTCAATGGCGTGACCGCCTGGCTCTATGGTTGTGGCTCCATCAACTCAACCTTATTTGGGTTTGGTGAACGCACAGGCAATACGCCCCTCGAAGCCTTATTAATTGAATATATTTCCCTCACAGGCGATGATGCTGCTGCTGATACTACTGTCTTAAATGAAGTCGCCAAATATTTTGAAGAAGAACTTCACTACCATATTCCAACCAATTATCCGTTTGTTGGGCGCGATTTCAATGCGACATCTGCCGGCGTCCATGCCGATGGTTTAGTCAAAAATGAAGAAATTTATAATATTTTCGATACCCAAAGTCTCTTAGGCCGTCCTGTACCGATTATTATTACCGATAAAACGGGGCGGGCTGGGGTTGCCTTCTGGATTAATTCAAATCTGCATCTTGAAGGTAAACAACAAATTTCCAAAAAGCATCCAGCTGTTGGCCAAATTTATAATGCCATCATGCAGATCTATGAAGAAACAGGGCGCACCACACACTTCTCCCATGAAGAAATGTCAGAATTAGTGCAGCGTTTTATGCCGGAACTCTATGCTACTGAATTTGACCGCATGAAACAGTTAGCGGGCGAGCTTGCGGCCAACTTAATTTTACGTCTTGCAAAGAGCACAGAATTAGTGGGTTTAGACAAGGCTGCTTGCACACGCCTAGATCACTTTTCCAAAGAATATCCCTTTATTCAGTACCTCTACCTCACTGATGCTACAGGCAGTCTCAAATGCGCCAGCATCACAGATCCTGCTTATCAGAAAAATTATGAGTCTTTACCAATTGGTTATGATTTTTCAACCCGTGAATGGTTCACCATGCCCATGCGCACAGGTGATTTACATATCATGGATGTATATCAATCACAATTTACTGGTAAATTAATTATTACCGTATCTTGTGCCGTAACCAATGAAAATGATAATATTGTTGGTGTGCTTGGCTGTGATATTCAGATTGAACAACTCTTAAAGCGTGCTAGTGCGTTAAAACAGGAAAATGCGCAGCAGCAATCAAGTGATCAAGAATAAAGTTTCTAGTCTCTGAGTCTTGCACGACTCTCATGTTTGCACTTTTTTTTTAATTTTAAGGATAGCAATGATCAACATTAGTCAAGAGCCCTGTGTCATTTGTGACGGACAGGTCTATACCAAAGAAGCTGCGCTAGCTAAAGGCTTAGATTTACAAAGCTTGCGCGACAATACCTTAGCTTGGCAATTATTAGCTAAGCATAATGCAAGTTCATCCCAGGATGCCCTGCAATTACATTTTGATGCCCTAGCCTCCCATGACATTACCTATGTGGGGATCATCCAAACAGCACGGGCCAGTGGGCTCACCTCCTTTCCCCTGCCCTATGTGCTCACCAACTGCCACAATAGTCTCTGCGCCGTGGGTGGCACAATCAATGAAGACGATCATCTCTTTGGTTTATCGGCAGCCCGCAAATATGGTGGCATCTTTGTGCCAACTAACCAAGCCGTGATCCATCAATATGTGCGCGAGCAGTTGTGCGCTGTTGGCCGACTCATTTTGGGGAGCGACAGTCACACCCGCTATGGAGCCTTAGGTGTCATGGGTTTTGGAGAAGGTGGACCTGAACTTGTCAAGCAATTACTTCAAAAGACCTATGATATACCTAGACCTCAAGTGATCTGTGTCTGGTTAAAAGGCACACCACCCCCATCGACCGGCCCCCAAGATGTGGCTCTAGCCCTCATTCAAGCCGTGTTTAAGTCAGGCTTTGTCAAAAATAAGGTGCTGGAATTTCATGGGCCAGGTGTAGCTAGTCTCTCCCTGGAATTTCGTTCTGGCCTTGATGTCATGACAACAGAAACCACATGTCTGTCATCTATTTGGGAAACAGATGCAGTTGTCAAAGACTACTATACTTTATATGGACGCTCTGAGGCCTATCAGCCCTTACAATTAACGCAAGCTGCCTGTTTTGATGGGCTCATTGAGATCGACCTAAGTCGCGTGCCCAGTATGATTGCGCTGCCCTTTCATCCAAGCAATGCCTACCCCATCACAGAATTTTTACACAATGTGCAAGACCACCTAGCTGATCTTGAGAAAACCCTCAAAGATCAATATGGCGCCTTAGGCCAAAGTTTAAAAGTATCGCAAAAATTACGTGCAAACAATTTTTATGTGGATCAAGGCCTCATTGCAGGGTGTGCTGGCGGCAGTTATGAAAATATCGCCTTGGCTGCACAAATTTTGGATCACAAGAGCACAGGCAATGGGCCTTTTAGTCTGTCCCTCTATCCAGCAAGTATGCCCATCTGCTTAAACCTCGTGCAAACAGGCGCCTATCAAAAATTAATTGAGGCTGGCTGTCTCCTCAAATCGGCCTTCTGTGGGCCCTGTTTTGGTGCAGGCGATACCCCAGCCCACGGTGCCTTCTCAATTCGCCACTCGACCCGCAATTTCCCCAACCGCGAAGGTTCAAAGCCCGCACAAAAGCAACTCTCCCTCGTAGCCCTTATGGATGCGAGATCCATTGCAGCCACAGCACTCAATCAAGGACGCCTAACACCTGCTTCAGATCTTGATTGGGATAAGATCGCCAAGATTCAACCACTGAAACCCGATTTAAGTTCTTATAAGGCAAGAGTTTATCAAGGCGTAAATCACGCAGAACCGGCAACAGAACTCATTTTAGGTCCCAATATCACCGATTGGCCTTGCATGCAGCCTCTGCCAGACCACTTAATTCTCCATGTGGTAAGTGTCATAACTGATCCTGTGACCACAACCGATGAGTTAATTCCTTCAGGGGAAACCTCATCGTTGCGTTCCAATCCCTTGAAACTTGCCGAGTTTACCCTCTCCCGTAAGGATCCAGAATATGTGGGCCGGGCCAAAGCATTTAAGCGTCTAGAAGAAAAGCGCGTGCAAGACTCAAATGCCAAGGCGCCCCTAGATTATCTAAATAAACTTGCAGCCCATCTGCCTAGAGACAGCAAATTAGAGGCACCTTTCGACCTCAAACATACAGGCTTTGGCAGCACCATTTGTGCCATGAAACCAGGCGATGGTTCAGCTCGCGAACAGGCAGCCTCTTGTCAAAAGGTCTTGGGCGGCTGGGCCAATCTTGCCTGTGACTATGCTACCAAACGCTATCGCTCAAACTTAATCAACTGGGGCATGCTCCCCTTGCTTATTGATGAAAAAGATTTTGCAGCTGTAAGCCTTGACGCTGATATCTGCCTCTTAAATATTCGCGAAAAGATTGCTGCAGGTGTGAATAATATACAAGCCAATATTGTATCACAAGATGGGCTTGCCAAGACTATCACCCTGCGTATCGCTGACTTAACATCTACAGAGCGTCAAATCATTCTTGCTGGCTGCCTCATTAATTTCTACCAAAATCACTAAATCAATAAAATAAAAGGCGTGTCCTAAGATCTCGGACACGCCTTTTATTTTATTTGCAAAATATTTTAAAGCTTACACAGGCCAAATACTTAAGCCAATCCGATAGCCAATTAAGGCTACCACATAGGCTAAAGCCGTATTAAAAATCATACTGAAGAAGAGCCACTTCCAGCCCCCAGCTTCTTGCTTAATCACAATCAAGGCCACAAAGCAGGGCGAATAGAGTAACACAAACAACATCACAGACAAGGCTGTAGCTTTGGACCAGTTGGGCGCTTGTTGCAAACGCTCTGACAAACTTTTCGTCTCTTCTTCATCTTCAGCATCATCAATGGCACCCAAAGACCAGGCTGTCCCCAAGGTACCAACCACAGCTTCCTTGGCAGCGACCCCTGCGATCAAAGCAATGTTGGTACGCCAATCATAACCTAAGGGCGCTAACAGGGGTTCAACAGCCTTGCCCATTTGCCCAGCAATAGAATAGGCCAATTGCTTTTCGCTCAATTCATTTTCAAGGTCACTTAAGACCTCTTCGGCTTTGGTGCGTTCCTCGCCTTCACTAAGACCGTCGACAACCTTTTGTTGCGCCTCGATCTTATCTTCTATGGGTTTAGCTTGCTCTTCTGGGAGGCTTGGGAATTGCATCATGGCCCATAAGACCACGGAAATGGCCAAGAGCACCGTGCCAGCTTTCTTCATGTACATCCAGGCCCGTTCCCAGCAGTGCAATAACACACTAAATAATGTGGGGAAACGATAGGGAGGCAGCTCCATGACAAAGGGGGTAGGATCGCCTTTAACGATTGTTGAGCGCAAAATTCGGGCCACAAGCAGGGCCATGATCCAACCGACCAAGGTCAAAATAAACATAATTTTGGGGGCTTCTTCGGTACCAAAGAAGGCCGTTGAGAAGAGTAAAAAGACGGGCCATTTAGCGCCGCAGGTCATGTAGGGCAAGGTTAAGAGGGTGGCCATCTTTTCTTTGCGACTACGCAAGGTTCTGGTAGCCATGGCACCAGGAATAGCGCAACCACCTGCAATACCACCACTTACACAATATGGCATAACCGATGCGCCATGTAGACCAAACATGCGGAATAAACGATCCATCATGTAAGCCATACGTGCCATATAGCCACAGTCTTCCAAGAATGACAGCAGGGAGAACATGATGACGATTAAAGGCACAAAACTTAACACACCGCCTACACCATTGATGACACCATCGACGACGAGCGATTTTAAGAGCCCATCTTCCATATTGTCGCCGACCCACTCGCCCAAGGCGGCTAGTCCATCTTCGACCCAGCCTTGGGGATATGCACCAACTTCAATGGTAAATTGGTACATTAGATACAACACGCCAAGCATAATAATGGGACCTAAAAGAACATTGGTCAACACACTATCAAGCTTATCTGTAAATGCGAGCCGATCTTTGGTGGGATCCTGTTTTAAAACGCCATTATCCAAGACACCGCGGATAAAACCATAACGATGGTCAGTGATGACACTTTCCATGCTGGTACCCAAAGTATCTTGCACATGTTTTTCCACACGATTGCAGATAGTCTCTAAGCGTTCGGTGAGCATTGGTGCCGCATCACGTGCTTCGGCCAACATGTCAGAGTCACGCTCTAACAACTTCAGTGCTATATAATAGGGATGATACTTATGCGCTAAGAGTTTACCCTCAGCAATCATCGGTTCTAATTCTTTGAGCCCTTGGTCTACATCGCTACCATAGCTTAAACGCAATGGTTCCCGCATGCCCTCTTGAGCTAAACGCACAGCACTATTGAGTGTCTCTTCTAACCCAATACCTGAACGTGCTGTCATGGGGATGACAGGGATCCCTAATGATTCAGATAACTTTTTCATATTGATGGTGATGCCACCATTGATGGCTTCATCCATCATATTGCAGGCCAGCACAACTGGCATGCCCATTTCAAGCATTTGTACAGTCAATAAAAGATTACGTTCCAAAGCCGAGGCTTCGGCAACATCTATAACTGCTTGCACATTGTTGGATGACAATTCATGCCGCGCAACAATTTCTTCCATAGAATAAGCAGTTAAAGAATACGTACCTGGCAAATCGACGAGGGTAACCTTTTGCCCGTTAACAGTCACCTCACCTTCTTTGCGGTCAACTGTAACACCTGGGTAGTTACCGACATGTTGTTTAGCTCCAGTGTAGCCATTAAAAACCGTAGTTTTGCCACAGTTGGGATTTCCTGCGAGTGCAATGCGCAAAGTTTTATTTGCGCTGGCGGACTGTCCTTCAGCCACCGACATTCTCCTTGTTGTTACAACACACGTCAGCTAGATTGCATCGACTGGCGCAAAATTCCACCACATGCAAACCAAGGGCAGCATGAAACTAAAAGTACTTGGCAAAAAAGTTCAATAAAATTTGCCTAGCTGTAAAACAAAATCGTAGCAAATAGGGGTAGGCGTTTAGGTCACGCCAAAAATTTTTCAAGCACCTAAGTGTTTCTCTTGGTTTTCCCAAGTGACACAACAAATATCAGCACTTGCATCTATTTTATATCTCCAATTAGGTTGGAGGCAACAATCTCTTGGAAGTTGCTCTCTCCTAATTGGAGGTCATGGTTTATGCCGACTTCCTAGATTTTCTTTCCTTTAAAAATAGATGTAAAGAAGGGAATTATATCCCTGCTTACATCTATTTTAAAAATCTGCTAACCTACCCTTAGATTTCCTCGACATCCACATAACTGGCTTCGCTACTCCGCAAGGAGATGGTCACTCCTGATAAGCGGACAGCAATGGGATCAAATAAAGGTGCGCGACCAACGACTTTAACAGACGACCCAGGAATTAATCCCATATCCCGAATCCGCCGATTCATTTCGCCTTTGGCCCGCACGGAAAGAATTTTAGCTGTTTTGCCTTTGGCCAATTGCTGCAACTTAATTGACATGTGTTTCCCCTTAAAGAAAAAGCATGTTGAATCAGTGCCTTAAGGAGCCAATGAAAATGGATACAAATTTAGTATTCCAATTCATTGCCCTTAAAACACTCGCCAGGGAGGACAAAAACTTAAAGCTTAAGCCCTCTTTCCCAAAGCACTTTCTGGGATCTCTGGAGACCTAGGACGCAAAAAAGTGAAAACAAAAATGAAAACCGAGTTCAAATCACGCAGAAAAAAATATTCTAGGGGCTAGAATGCCTTAAAAGTGAAAGTGCATTTCATTTACATCTTTCTCAAAAAATGCGCAAGCCTAAATGCTGCGGCAAGGCACAGAACATAGGCTTGGGCAAAATTGGCAAACATAAACTCACTTTTTTTAAGAGAAGCGATTAGGTCAGCACATCTCTTCATATCCACATATCTAAGATTCTAGGCCATAGTTTAACCAAAGACAGAGATATCAGCGATATATAGACGCTATCTAGAAGATACGTTTAGCCAAAAGATTCTTAGCAAGATAATATGCTAGATGATAAAGTTTGATCACACTCTTTATGTATTTGATAAAAATATGCAAACAATATTTATGAATAATTTATCGAATACAAATAGAGAGCTTGTGAAAGTAAAGCAAACAAATGATGATCTGTAGTAAAAAATTTAATTATAGCATATCTTAGCCATGTAGGCACAAACAAATTTAAATTTTTCCTTGACTATCTAAATATTTACAATGCGCATAAAGTTTATCTCATTAGACAAAGAGATCAAATTATAAAATAGGCATTGATAAGTTATAGCATAAGAAAAGCTAACTTATTTATCAAGAAAACTTATGCGCATAAGAAAAAAATATGTTCTTTAATCTACTCATTCATCTAACTTGACGCATATTCTAAGATGCTCATAATAAAATATGTCTTACAATTTACAGCATAATATGGAAGAAATATTATGCGTGAACCAACTAACAAACTAAATGAGAGTATAGCAAATATTGCATGTACATCTCTAAATAGAGATCGCTCAATGAGATTTTAGATTACTATTGTTCTAAAATTTATGAATATATATAAGTATTTTAGATATTACATCCTAAACAAACTGCCTCCATATTTTTGATTGCAGCTTATCATATAAGCTACAGTTGATTTTAAACTCTTAATTGACAAAACTTTTAGGATTATGCGTAAAAAATAAAAAAATATACGTTTATACATGAGATGACACAAAGATTTACACCTCTACATAGTGGTTACATAGAGATCTTGTCTGATCTACTCATCTTAAGCTTTGTGCTGTATATACGATGTAATTAAATTTGAAAACAGTATGAGAAAAAATATTATAGCTAATTAAGGTTTAAATTTCTTGGTTGATTTTTTACATATTCAACATATTTCAATATTATGCATTATATAAATATTAAATTAATGATTATATAGTATGATAGTATTGTCTTAATAGTTGATGCATATTAACAAAAATTATCGAGAAATGTATCTTGTTATTTTATTTAATATCAACAATTAAGATGTATTATAGAATAAAAGATAATTAAAATATTGTGTTAAATTTCTTAATTTTATTAAAAATGTATATTTTTTTGTTTTGTAGGTACTAAAATTTATGTGGTATTTTTATAGTTGTATTTTTTTGCTTCAAACAATTGTGAGGCAATTGTTTGAAGCTTCTTTTATTTCAATATGCTATCGGTAAAATGATATATAGCTTAACTTTTTGGTTCAATAACTGTTTGCCCATGTAAATAAGGTGCCAACACTTTGGGTAAAACAATACTGCCATCTTGTTGCTGTCCATTTTCTATTAAGGCAGCAATGGTGCGGCCAGTAGGTAAACCAGAACCATTTAAGGTATGCACAAAACTTGTTTTTCCGGCATTGCTTTTAAAACGAATGCCCGCACGTCTAGCTTGAAAATCTCCACAATTAGAACAGGAGGAAATTTCGCGATATGTCTTTTGGGCTGGCAACCAAACTTCAACATCATAGGTTTTTGTTGCGCCAAACCCCATATCTCCTGTACATAAAGTAATCACCCGATATGGTAATTCAAGTAACTCTAATAGATGGCACGCATGACTTGTCATCAACTCCAATTGATCAAAACTGTTATCAGGATGGCTAAAGCGTACCATCTCAACTTTATTAAATTGATGCATGCGAATAATGCCACGGGTATCTTTACCTGCTGACCCGGCCTCCGAACGGAAGCACGGCGTGGCTGCACAATAGGCTCTCGGTAAATCAGCTTCGCTTAAGGTTTCCTGAGCATGCAAGTTGGTTAATGGCACTTCGGCTGTGGGGATAAGGTAATAATCATTTTCCCTAAGTTTGAACAAATCTTCTTCGAATTTTGGCAATTGGCCTGTGCCTGTCATTGTCTGACTATTCACGATGTACGGTGGAGCTACCTCGATATAGTCTTCGTGCAAGGTGTGTTGATCCAAAAAGAAATTGATTAAAGCGCGATCTAATAAGGCCGCCCAGCCAAAAGAGACAACAAAGCGGCTGCCTGTAAGTCTACTCGCCCGTTCAAAATCAAAGCCGCCCAGCGCTGCTCCCAGCTCCCCATGTTCACGCACAGGAAAACTAAATGCACGCGGCGTGCCAACTCGCCTAAGCTCAGGATTATCAGTCTCGTCGCGGCCTATGGGCACAGATGCATCTGGGATATTAGGACAGCGTAATAACCAATTATATACGGCCTCTTTGGCTGCATTGACCTCAAGATCTAAAGCCTTGATGGTATCTGAAAGTTTGCCCAATTCTTGCACATACTGTAGGATATCTTCACCTTTGCGCTTGTGTTCAGCTACAGCTTGCGAGGCTTGGTTGCGTTTACTTTTGAGATCTTCCACTTGCTGCAACAGCTCACGGCGGCGAGCGTCAAGTTGCTGAAATTCGGCAACATCTAGGTCAGAATGACGATCTTTTAGAGCTTTAGCTAAAATTTCAGGATTTTTTTGAACCAATTTCAAATCAAGCATACGATAATTCTCCATGACCGAGACTCAAGGCAAACTATTTGCTTTGAGACGCTAACTCTAGGTCTTTTACGATAGAAATAAAAACAGATAAGACAATTAATCTACAGACATTGTCCAAGCAAGAATCAATATCATCTAAATACATTAATAGTTATCAAAATAAACTATAGTGTTAAATATATATAAATTTATTAAAACTGTATTGTACAAAAAATTCGTAATTTAGTTCATCAATCACATTACATTTGTTTAAGATATTATATGTAATAATAATTTGATTGTGTGATGATAGAATTTTAAAATAATGTTCTAGCTTAATAAGATGTTGATATTTTTTAATTTTGTAAAAAACATACTGCATAAAGTTACTTCTCAATGAAGCGACGTTCCGCTGCAAGGAAAATTTATGAAATCACCATTTATCCTTTTTTTAACACTCTGTTTCTTTCTTACGTTCCTTACAGCCTGCGGCCCGAGCAACGAAATACGCCTCTTGGCTGTAGCACCACCAAAAGTGAGTACTTTACCAAGGCCCAATGCCCCGTCGGTGGCTATTGTTGAGTTTAAAGACGAACGACAAACCTTCGCAACAATTGGCGAACGCCGGGATGGCAGCGCCTTTACCACTACAGCAAGTCCCACCCTTTGGATCAGCCACGCTTTAGCCGATCAATTAACCACCCATGGCTTACAAGTTAGCTATGCAACCACTATGGATCAAGCACGGCGAGGCAATCCAGATTATATAGTCTGGGGCAAACTTAACCGGCTGTGGCTCAAAGAAACCTCAGCGACCAATCTTGAAACTAAGATTGAAGCCCAAGTAAACTTAGCCAATCGTGAGCGGCGGATTATGCAAGAGCCTCGCCAGGTTGCTGAAAGTCGTTCAGCCATACCAACCTCAAGTACCGCCCAAGACCTGTTACGCGATGCGATGGTAGATCTTGTAGAGCCTATGGCTTCCAAGTTAGCGCAAATTATTTGGGACAAACACTAGTACAGCCTAAACACTAGCGTGCAAAAACCTCAATACAACAGCAGAGTACAAATTTCAACATGAGAAATAATGGTATAAAAACTAGTGCAAATTAGATATGGAGCACAACAGATTAAAGAATCAACCAAATAAATATTGATATAATCTTTTTTACATATCTTGCAGTACCTTAAAACCCCGTTCTTCATGGACGGGGTTTTATAGCATCTAGGGTCTACCACAATATCTCTTCCTTATATATAAATAACAATGTCCTCTAATGAATTTGTGGTCTGTAATATAATATAGACAACTATAATTACCGAATTTGTGTATCATCTATCAAGTAGATTTATAAAACATGATATTACAATGTCTCGTGTCGAGTCACAAGATGTCTGCACTCGGCACCTGAGACGAAAGGTTGTAACATGCGACGCTGCCTTCTTTTTTTCTTATTGCTCTGCCTTGTGCTGCACACTCCTGCAAAGGCGCAAGATGCACCTTATGCCGAAGCAGTGAGTATACCGTCAGGACTCAGTCAGGAAATAGTCGACACAGCTCTACGTGCTCGTGCTTTATTACATTTCTTACAGAAACAAACAGCAGACACTGACAAACAAAATGCCTTATTTTTTCAAATTAGACATACAGGTTCGGCCAAATCAGCAGAGATCACGCCTAACGATTTAGTAGCTATCAGCGCCCTGCTCTATCAAACGAGCCTGTCAACTGAACTAGATACTCAAAATAACATTTTACGCGTTTTTCTGCATTACACTAAGCACCCCAACGAACAAGAGCGCATCCAGCTGTGTCTGAAAAATCCTGAACTCCTAGCCGCAAGTAGACACTGTATCATCCAAATTGATGAGATTTTACAAAGCTTTGAGCAGCACTGGCCTAACACTCAATTCTTCACAGAATACTCGCAGAAGAAGCCCTTATATCGATTCTCCCCCAGACAATCCAATTGGACACACGAAGTGTGGCAAAGATTAGCAGATAACCTGCAAGCATACATGACCGCACTCAAGGCAATTGATCCATCTCCTGGCGGTTGGTATACCAGCCCCCAATTTCTTCACGACCTAGAGCAGGCTCAAAAGAGCCTCCCTAAAGATCCTGTTATCTTAACCCTTTTAGCTGAAACAGAACTGCGCCAAGGCCTCTTTCTCCAAGCAATTGAGCATTCTAGTCAGAGTATTGAAGTGGATCAACATAATGGTAGGGCCCGCTATCTTAGAGGTTTAGCCTATTGGCAACTACAACAATTAAACCTAGCCGAAAATGATCTCACACTGGCCCTAGAGGAGATGACACCAAAAGAAACGCTACGCGACGATTGGCTATTAGCACTTAGAGCTAGGGGCGGCCTTGGCCTTTTGCTCGAACATTACGACACCGTTTGCACTGATTTTGAAAAGGCCTGCTTTCAAGGTGACTGTGAAGGACTAAGTTATGCCCGCAGTCGCGGTATCTGCATCCATGCGCCAAAGACAGGGCAAGAAAATACACTACTTGCTGACAATACTAAACAGAATAATAGCAAATCTGAAGTACCTCTAACACAAAGCCCGAAAAGAGAAAACACAGCTAAGCAACAAGAAAAGATTCCAGATAATTCACAAACTACACATGATATACCCAAAGAAAAGGCTCAACACACAAACACTCGACAGCAACTAGTTGAGCCGAAAGATCAAGATCAGCAGAAACAGGATTCAACTCAAGTTATACTACTTGCAGATAATACTAAACATGCTTCTACACACAATCAGCAGACAAGCTTAGAACATGATCGATTAAATAAAGTCAATGCCAAGACTAAACCAAGCAACATGCAAAATAAGGATAACTCTAGAGTACCCAACGTTCAAGATACCCATACAACTAAAGATAGTCAAAATAAATATACACAAGAGCAACAACAACTAAATAATCACAATGCTGACAACCAAGCTACTCTCACAAATAAAGCAAAGCAAACACTAGCTCAAACATTAGATCAAGAGGTATACAATAATACCCAGCCTACTAGGAAAACAGCAATAGACCAAAGACAGAGTCAACATGAAGATAAAGCAGAAAATCTAAGCTTACAAGTAAAGGACAAAGAAGTTGCTAGCACACTTCATCCACATACAACTAAGCCTTCACACAAAGATACACCTACAAATACACAAGATAAGAATAAACTCACTGCTCAGATAGAACAGCATAAACCTAAAGCAAGATTACAAGCACCAAAGCTAAGCATACCAACTAATGACGTAGAAGTAGCTCTTAACAGTCATCCATTTATCACAGAGCAACTGCATAAAAATCAAGTTATTAACAAGCAAGAACAGGATGATTTAGAGCATAGACACACTCAACATGATACGCATGACGCTAGTCTAAGCATAAAACCTAAATCCACAGAGACATCAGAAACAAGTCAATTACATATAGAACATACAACACATCAAGATAAACCAGCAACTCCAGAAGATCAACATAAACTACCTTTTCACATAGAACAAAGTACACCTAAAGATAAATCGCAACAACCAAAGCTAACCGTACCAACTGCTGACGTAGATGTAGCTCTCAAAAGTCCCACAGTTGCAATAGAGATACAGCATAAAGATTTAGTTGCTAGCAAGCAAGATAAGACTAGAATAGAAGATCATATAGAACATAGACAGACTCAACATGATACACATAAAGCTAGTCTTAGCGTACAACCGAAAGTCAAAGAGACATCTAAAACAAGTCAAGTACCTGTAGACCATACTCAACATATAGAAAAACAAGCTACTCAAGAAGATCAACATAAATCATCAGTTAACATCGAACACAGTAAACCTAAAGATAGATTACAAAAATATAAGCTCACCGTGCCAACTAGTGACGTAGACGTAGCTCTTAAAAGTCCTACATTTGCAATAGAGATACCGCACAAAGATTTAGTTGCTAGCAAGCAAGATAAGAATAGGATAGAAGATGATATAGAATATATTAAGCCTAAATCTCTTACACAACAAGCAAAGTTAAGCGTAGAGACTCATGACACAGAGCATAAGCAAGAAAGTCAAGAACATGACACACAGGAACAACATAAAGATCAAGCAGTAAGTAAACCTGATCCTGACAAATTAGAAGATAAGTTAACATACACTAACCCTAATGAAGATGTGCAGAAACTAAGTTCAAGCTTACAACTAGATCCCACACAGAATCAGCTTAACACTCAAGAACATGACACACAGAAACAATATAAGGATCAAACAGCAACTAAACCTGATCCTGACACATTAGTCGATCAGTCAACTCAAACTACGCCCAAGGACGATGTGAAGAAACTAAGTTCAAGCTTGCAACTAGATCCCACACAGAATCAGCTTAACACTCAAGAACATGACACACAGAAACAACTTAAGGATCAAGC
>JAFTDU010000108.1 GCA_017454005.1 Desulfovibrionaceae bacterium
ATCAACTTCAATTTCATTTAGTAAATTAAGAATAATTAATTGATCTTCATATTGCTTAGGTACAAAAGTTGGAGTTTTGGAATAATAGAGCACACTAAATTTATGAGATTCATCAAAATAAGGAGAAAGATCAATAATCTGATTGGATTGTAAATTGACTACAGCCATAATAAAACTCAACAATGTTAAAATGATAAATCAGATAATATAGTAAATTTAAGTAACTCTTAATGAAAATAATACTATATCTTTAATAATCACATGTTATACAGAATATGAGCACATAAATTACGATATTATTAAAACTTATTATCATTTATTGACAATACAAAAATATTAATCATCTATTTTAACAAAGATCTCATCATGCAATATTGTAGAGTGGTAAATTTAGTGTATAGAGTATCAATTTGTGTCTATTTGAGAATTTATCAAAGTGTATTTTCTTGTAACTTGACTACTTGTGTGTAATTATTCTTAAAAATACTTGATCTGTAAGTTGCTTGAAAAATATTGCCCTAAATAGTACGTTTTAAGAGTGGCTTTTACTTCTCTAAACCTTAGCTACACTCATCTTTTTAAGTAGTGTAAGATATGTTGCTACCATGCCTAAATAGGCAAATTTAGCTAAGCTACAAAAATAGTTCAGATGCACTTTACACTATTTGTGTAGCTTTCGACTTGATTTTATAATCTCTACAGAAGGTAATATCATCATATCTTAAAACACGTCATATTTAGTGCATCCTTAAAAAAAGCGTCAGATTGTGCAAGCATGTATCTATTAAACTAGAAAAAAAGCTATCTTTTGTTAGATGACGCTAGCACCATATGCTCATGTTCTAAAAGTCAGCGCTTTAACTTTCAAGAATTCTTTTCTTAAGCAATCTTTTTGATCATAATCAAGGTGCAAGTATCAGTTGAGATAACAATACTTGTAGTCGTTAAAGAAATAAATATGTAGCAGAAATTTGTGCTACGTTGGGCATAGAGATCTTGTTGTGTGCTGAAGATAAGTTTTTACGACATGTTATTTTTTATGAACACATTCTATCTTTTGTTTGGTTGATTTTGTATCAGATGTTAATCTCTTGGTAATTTTGTTTAAAGCCGCATATAAATATTCAGATTAAGTTTTAATGTTTCTTTATTTTAATCTATTTGGACTATGCCTTTGCAGGCATAGTCCTTTTTTTATGCAAAAGTAAAGATGCTTAAAATATAGTCTTACAAGAATATGAAGAAGACTCTAGGTAGATTTTGCAATATGTGTTGAACAAACTTTTTATTGGGGATCTAGAGTTGGTTCAGCAGCATTTGTCGGTTGTTCATCTTCACTTTCTGGTTGGGTCAGCCCCATGTCTTGTAACAGTTGTTTTTGAAAACTTAGCAATTCGGTCAAGTTTTCAGATCTCAAGCGCAGTACGCCCCTTGTGGCTTCCCAGCGTTTCACAGTTTGCACACTCACTTGGACTTTACTTGCAAATTCCTCGAGGGTTAAGTTCGAGAGTTTGTGCAGTTTTTTGATGGCAGAGCCTGTGGGTCTAGTTGCCTTTAAGAGCCCATGAGGGAATTTGGTTTCTGCTGTTGCTGCTGCTTCTACAGGATTTTCTTGCGCCTCATTTTGTGTGTCTTGTTCTGCAGTCATTGTTTGATCCTTTAATTTGTCGGTTGTTACAGGCGCTTGTTCTTCGACATTAGGTGTAGATGCAGTTGGTTCAGGGGAAGTATCTGCTTGAGGAGTGGGCGCGTCATGAATAGGAGTTTCTGTTTGTGGTTCTTCTTGATGAGCAAGCGTGTCTAAGTGTTCAGCTTCAGAGGGTTCTGAAGTTTCTTGATTAGTGCTATCCTCTGTTGAGTTTGATTTATTAACATATTTGAATCTACTGCTGAGGATAGTTTTGCGTTTAGGTGAGCCTGGTACTTTCATATTGTTTCCCGTCGTGCTAGGAGTTTTGGCGTGACTTGTTGTGTCTTGTTCGGATGTGGCATCTGTTGCGAGATCAATGTCAAAGAGAGCGCCCATATCAGCGACTTGTAAGTCATCTTCATTGGACGTAGCAAAGTCGAGATTTTGCGGGAGCATATCTGTGGGATCCACGCCACGTAAAGTAAAGAGGAGTTCAGGTTCAGTATCGAGTCTGTGCCCAATAGCGTAGAGCACAGCAGCAATGTGTTTGCAAAGGGAGGCAAAATCAGGACATGAACATGAGAATTTAATTTCTTTAGGTGTAGGATAGATGCCTTCTTCAGGATCCGAGAGAATAGCCATGACCTCTTTAGAAAATTTTCCCTGTAAGAGTTCAACCAGGGAAGAAATATGGCCTTGGCATTTGTTACAGACCTCCTTCCAACGAGTCTGCGAGAGGATCTTAATGTTGACTTCGACCTCATAGAGTTCAGAGCCATTCACAAGAGCCGTAATGTGGCCTTTAGTGATGTCTAAATGGCAAATAAAGCCATTGCGTACATAACTGCGACCGCGTCCCAAGCGATTTTCATAATCTGCAAAGGACTCAAGATTTTTACACCAATTTTTTCCCCAAAATGTCTTTGCTATGGCGCCTGTAAATTCCTCAATGGGTTTAACTTCTACCCCACTGCGGCGTAACTCGGCAATTTTCTTTTGCGCTTTAATTTTTTTATCGGCCACACGCACATATGGTTTAAATGGTCCATAATAGCCATACATGGTTATTCCCCAATTTGTGAAGCGTCTAACCGTACCAGATTATAGATTTCTGTATCACTAAGTGACGCCAGGTTCATTTCACTTCTTTCACCAAGAATTTCTGCAGCGAGATCTCTTTTATCCATAATAGTTGCTGCAATCTTTTCTTCTAGTGTTCCTCGTGTAATACATTTGTGCACCAAGACATTTTTTTTCTGTCCAATTCTAAAAGCGCGATCTGTGGCTTGATCTTCCACAGCAGGATTCCACCAGCGGTCAAAGTGAATAACGTGGTTTGCTGCGGTTAGTGTCAAACCTGTACCACCTACTTTTAAGGTTAAGAGCAGAAAAGGCGGGCCATCCATAGCCTGAAATTCGTCAACAATGCCTTGGCGGGCTTTTACCGGGATGCCACCATGCATTACGAGACCCTTTTGGCCAAAAATATCGGTTAAGAAGTTTGCTAGAGGAGGAATAATCTCGCGGAATTGGGTGAAAATGAGGACCTTTTCTTGCCGTGCAGCAATGGTATCACAGACTTCAGCCAGGGCCTTAAATTTTCCTGATTTTTCAGGAGCATAATTGTCATCGCCAACAGCTTGGGCGGGATGATTGCACACTTGTTTTAACAACATAATACTTTGTAAAACAACCATGCGACGTTTTTTCAAGCTTTCGGGATCTGTTGAAAAGGTTTGTAATGTAGACTTTAATTTTTCAGTGATATTGACATAGATTTTAGCTTGTTCCTTAGTCAAATGGCAGTATAAAGGCATCTCTGTTTTATCTGGCAAACAGTCGATAACACTTTTGTCTGTTTTCATGCGGCGCAGAATATAGGGCTGGGTTAGGCGACGGAGAGGAGCAAAACGTGTTTCTTGGGCTTCTAACCTTTTGGTTAGTGTGTTAAAACTTTTGGCAGATCCTAAGAGACCGGGATTTAAGAAATCAAAGAGCGCCCAGAGGTCAGTGAGACTATTTTCAATGGGGGTACCTGTCAGTGCAATATGTGCCCCTTGTTTTAAACTGCGCACAGCCTTACTTTGTTTAGTTTGGGCATTTTTAATAGCTTGGGCTTCATCTGCAATCACACGTTGCCAGGGATATTTTTGCAGCCATTCTGCTTTAACGCATCCAGCATAGCTTGTAAGCACAAGATCATAGCCATCAAAGGCCTGGTGGACATGGGTCGCATATGTTTCAAGTTCTTTTTTGTTTAAGCCGTGTAAGAGCAGTAATTTTAGTGATGGTGCAAATTTCGCAGCTTCTGCTTGCCAGTTACGTAGTAAGGAGGCTGGAGCAATTAAGAGACTTGCGTGTTCGGATTTGTCTTTTAAAAGCAGGGCTAAGATTTGCAGGGTTTTTCCAAGGCCCATATCATCGGCTAAACAGCCACCTAAGCCAATTTTGCCAAGGAAGCTTAGCCATTCAACACCTTGGGCTTGGTAGGGCCGCAACGTTGCGTTCAGGTCTGGAATATCTGCATGAACCTCTTGGCGGGCAGAATTAAGTAGAGTTTGAAAGGTGGGCCCTGGCTCTGCATGGGACCAAGCGCGGATCTCTTCATCCGCATCCACATTAGCGCCGTCACGGGGAAGGCCTGCTAAGAGCCGCAAGCCTTGGACAAAACTCATGTTGCCATCTTGAGCTTGGGCTGCAGCTACTTCCCAATAGTCTAGAGCTTGCTGTAATTTTTCTTTATCAATTTCAACCCACTGCCCTTTGAATAAGACAAGACCATCACTTGCATTTTCTAATAATTCTCTGAGCTCGCTTGGGCTGCATTCGTTGTCCCCGATGGCAACCTTGAGATCTATATTGATTAGCGCATCAGCACCCAGGCGCGACTTATTCTCCATATCAAAGGTCGCTTTTATTTGGGGCTTAGAGCGTTTTTTCCACCAGTTGGGGAGTCTAATCCCTACCCCACTCTCTTCTAAGATTGGGACGCTTTTTAGGAAGTTGTAGGCTTTGGCTGGGGTCCAGGGTCTTGGCTGATAGATCGTTTTCTTATCCAGCATGCTCTGCACCCAGGGAAGCTTCCCGCTTGCTTTAACCAGGGGGTCTAGGAGACGCACCAAGGCTGCCTTGTCATGCTGCTTAGCATAGAATTTGAGCGCATTGGCTAGAGGCAAATGTCTGGGTTGGCCTTTGTCATTTAAGCCCACAGCATAGGTGGCTAAAAAGGCAAAGGGATGGGCTTGATCCATCTTATTTTCAGCCAAGTGAAAAAAGATGCGGCCAACATGGATCCATTTGGGCGCTTGGGCCTCTAAGAATTTGGCAATGCTGCCAAATTTACTTGCCTCTTCAGCACAATACTTTAAAAGCTTCGCCCACAGGGTTTGCAGCATGTCTTGATTTAGAAATTCGCCGCCAGGCATGGGCGGGGCAGCATCTAGCCAATCTAGCGTCTCGTCAGGTAGCGCAATATTATTGATGGCTGCTAGATCATCGGGAGTTTTCTCGTCCGTGGAAGCTATGTGACATAAGGCAGTAATACAGGCTATACCAATACGCTGCCAAAAGGCATCAATGGGATCATCAAGTTTTTCGCGCTTGGCACTTAGGGCAAACCAATATGCTTGCCATGAAGTGACCTCAGCATCCCATTGGAGGCGACCAGTACGCAAAAGTTTTGTTGGCGTTTTTAGGTTTGGTTTTGTCACAAAAAATTCTGCATCCATGAACAGTTCCTACAACATATAAAGACACATTGTAAAATGTGAGCTGTCGTTGAGCCCAAACACAAAGCTGGTTCGGTTTTTTTATGGCTTGTGTATTGTGCATTGCAACAGAAAAATTAAAGTACTACATGAAAGAATGACTTTGGTACGAGGTGAGGAGCTCGCCAGGGGGCAAAATCGTACTTACTAGCGTCTAAATCGTCGAAGAAAAACAAAAGTATAGACAGATTGCAAGATAAGCACATGTTTTAGTTTGCTCTTATGTTGCGCTATACACAAAAAGAAGTCACGTTAAGTTAACCTACCTTGAATATAATTACAACTACTTGAGCTAAAGCCTCATCTTTTTACACATATCGCCATTAGTCAAGCTTTGGAAAAAAAATTAGCGCTGGGTGGGATTTGTAGCATGGAGAGGGGTGTCCGTAAGGCAGGTACGTTTAATTTTTTTTAGGGCGATCTTAGATGAGCTTTAGGCTATGGGGACGCTAATTTAAAGCTGGAAAGCCAAGATATGCAAAAAATTGATATAGCATAGGTCAAAAGCTTTAGGACCAAAAAATCTTTAAATTATCAGTTAGTTAGATTATTAGAGTATTTTTCAGATATAAAATTTTAGTTTTTGATTATAGATAAATTATATTTAACAAAAAACATAATTATGAATAGAAATTTTAATTTATGATATGAATTTTAAGACAGCATTTTAAATGCTACAGTTAAATAATTATATAAATTTTGACTAATATTTATTAGAATTTGTTCCTTAAAATTAATCAATAGAAAGATTAAATTAGTATTTAAAGAAGAAAGTTTTGATCTTAACCTATGTATTAAATTGTGAATATTGTATGTGATTGTCAAAATTAAAATATATCTTGTATTATTAAATTTAACTAAGATTACTTATTGACGCATAAAAAATTGTCATGATAACATGTGCTCTGGCAAAATGACATTAAAATATTTTTATAAAATTGAATATACTATCAGGAGTAGAAGTAAATGATTGCAGCAAAGAACTTAACTAATTTAGGCTTCCCTAAGGAGAAGTCACTTATATCTTTAACTTTACGTATATGTAATTTAGCAATACATGAAGGTGAGAATCAAGAGAGTATTCTTGAGAGATTAAAAGCAATGCGAATGGATCCAGGAAGCTTTTTAGATGATCCCCTTTTAGGAGAAGTAGCAAGAGAATTGCAAAGTGTGTTAAGTAAAGATGTAGTTTTTATACCTGGAAAGACTCCTGCATCTTTTAGCAGGTGGGGGAATTTTGATATTGAGGAAGATGCCATTTTGCAAATGGAGCATGCCTGTGAGCTCCCCAATGCTGTCAGGGGTGCACTTATGCCTGATGCCCACACAGGCTATGGCTTACCTATTGGTGGCGTCTTGGCAGTGAAAGATGCCGTGATTCCCTATGCTGTAGGCGTTGATATTGCGTGCAGGATGCGTCTTACAGTGCTTGATTTGCCCATAGATGCGCTGCAAAATTTACATGATAAGCTTATTGAGGCCCTAGAAACGCAAACGAGATTTGGTGTTGGCGCAGCCTTTGATAAAGATCATCTACGCAAGCATGCGGTTATGGATGAAGATTGGCAGCTACTTTGTAAGAATTCAAGCTTAGGTATCAGCAAAGAAAAAGCCGCGATGCAACTTGGCACAAGTGGCTCTGGCAATCACTTTGTGGAGTTTGGCATCTTAAATCTTGATCATGATGCTCTGCTTGGAGGCCAAGAGATTAAAACTGGCAGTTATCTTGCTCTACTTAGTCACTCAGGCAGTCGCGGCATAGGTGAAAGTGTTGCCAAATACTATAGTAGTCTAGCCATGCAAATGCATCGTGATTTACCAGATTATCTAAAACATTTAGCGTGGTTACCTTTGCAAAGTGAGGCAGGTCAAGAATATTGGTATTGCATGCAACTTATGGGAAGGTATGCCAAAGCCAATCATGAACTTATTCACCAACATATTCTTGATTTTTTGGGATCAGAGGCTTTAACCAGTGTTGAAAATCACCACAATTTTGCCTGGATAGAACAACATGATGGCATGGATTTGGTCATTCACAGAAAAGGTGCAACCCCAGCTGCCAAAGGTATCCAAGGGATCATTCCTGGCTCAATGGGCAGCCCTGGCTTTGTGGTGGAGGGACTTGGCAATGAGGCTTCTCTTACATCTTGTTCCCATGGGGCTGGCAGATGCATGAGTCGGGCGCAGGCCTTTAAAACCTTACGACTTGAAGATATGCAGAAACATCTGCAAGATTTGGGCAAGAGAGCTGTTGCATAAAGATAATTGCAATCAGCAACAGCAGACCCTTTGTATCCTGTAAAGGGTGCAAACTCAGTGTTAAATGCTTGTAATCCCTAAAGCCTTACACCGAAACAGTAATTCGAAAGGATAAACTGAGTGGCGCGAAAGCAGAAAAAACGTAAGGATAGCATAAGGTGCAAAAAAATATAGTTTGGCGTGCTGTATATTTGAGATAAGTCAAATTATCTTGATATGCGTTAGCATTTTAAACTATATCCTAAGTGCTGTATTAATGGGTGTTTAGCAGGGAACAGCCTAAACTCTTGAAATAAGAGCATGGCAGACCCCCAACGACTATCTCCTTGAGGGAGAGTAAAGCAGGAAGCCTAGGCCTGAAGAAAAATACTGCGCCATATTTAAAAATGGCTGAAGATATAGTCTGCGCTCATGTGAAAGCATGAGAGGTCTAACTTCAATCAAGTTAAGACTGCATTAGTGTTGCGCTCTAATGTGAACACAAGCAATATATTTAACATAATCTCATAATCTCTAATATAGATGCACGAAGATAGATGTAGATAGATGTAGATAGATGTAAATGTAGATATAGATGTAGATGTAGATAAAAGTAGAGGTAGATGGAGATGGAGTTGAAGATAAGAGTAGAGGTAGAGATTTGGGTAGGGGTAGAGAGAAGTAGATAGATATATTGCGATAGAAGTAGATAGATGTATATAAGTTGAGTAATTTCTATAATCTTAACCCTACTTTTTAGTGAGATTGTTAAATCTATTGTCTATATCGGTATTAAGTTGCTCTCTGGTTCTTTAGATGAATCGCCAAGTGCCTATAAAGATATTCATGAGGTAGTGGCAGCACAAAGTGACTTGATCAAGGTTTTAGCTCGCTTTGAACCGAAAATTGTGAAGATGGCACATTCAGAAAAATTTAGAAAAAAGAAAGATAAAGGTGCAGAATAAATGTGTAGAGTAAATGTACAGAGTAACATTATTTATATCAATACATGATAATATATGATAATATATGATAATA
>JAFTDU010000109.1 GCA_017454005.1 Desulfovibrionaceae bacterium
TATTTAAATAACTCTGATTATTATAAACGCATTATAAAAAAATTGAAATGTCAAGAAAATGACACTAGCTGATGGCGAATATTTGGCGAACAAAGAAAAAGAGGAACAAACTTCTAATTACGTAATATTTGCAACACAGATCCCGCACAATCGCAGAATCAAGTTACAAGCAGAATATGCAAAAAAATGCGCTCTTGGTCGAGATTGTCAATGGGCTTGAGACATTGAAAGCGTGTTTAGCTGAAAGCAGGATGCAACGCCTCTGGGAGTCGGTAGTTGGTTTATCAGCCAAGTCCAATACGGAGACGCGCAAATATAATAGTTTAGCTGTGGCAGCTTCAATGCTTGTGACGCAGCTAGTGACGGTTGCCATGATTATCTGGGGTGTCTACCGCATTGGGGATGGGGTCATGACCATGGGAGCCTTAATTGGCTGCAACATTTTGGTTGGTCGGGCTATGGCGCCCATGTTGCAGATGGCAACCCTTTTAACCAGGTTGCAGAATTCCCAGATTGCCCTGAAAGCTCTGGATTTACTCATGGAGCTACCCAGCGAAAATCAATCTGCGCAAACTCTGATGAATTTTGGGAGTCTTAGACCATCTTTTACCATGGAAGATGTCTCCTTTGCCTATCCCAATGCCAAGCGTTTGTCATTAGATCATGTGTCCTTACATGTGGAACCTGGTGAACATGTGGGCATTATCGGACCTATGGGGTCAGGTAAAAGTACCTTAGCCCGCTTACTTTTAGGTTTATATCAACCCCGTGATGGTGCTGTAAAATTTGGTGATGTGGATATTCGGCAGATTGCAACGGCAGATTTGCGGGGCAGAATTGGTGTCTTACCGCAGGATGTCGTGTTATTCTACGGCAGTATCCGTGAAAATATTACCTTAGGCGATCCCACTATTAATGATCATATGATTTTGCGGGCTGCAGTCTTGGCAGGTGTCACCGATTTTTTGCGCAATAATCCTGCTGGCTTTGGCGCCCAGGTGGGTGAGCAAGGTAAAGCCCTTTCTGGGGGGCAAAGACAGGCTGTGGCCCTGGCCCGCGCCTTTGTTAGGGATCCAGAGATCTTATTTTTGGATGAGCCCACAAGTAACATGGATACCGACTCAGAAATGATGCTGCAAAAACGCCTGTTGGGTATTTTGAAAGATCGCACGCTCTTTTTGGTAACCCATAGACTCTCCATGTTGCGTATTGTAGATCGGTTAATTGTCATGGAAAATGGGCAGATTAAGTTAGATGGGCCCAGAGATCAGGTACTCCACGAATTGCGCGTCAATGCCGATAAAAAAATTAGGCATATTAAAGGCTAAGTAGGCCATAAATGTATCTTTGCTGCTTGGATATATATCAAATATATGCTATATGCCTAAATATAAAAGAGTGCAAGTAGATTTTGTTTTTCTTTTGTGTAAGAAAAGTAATGTAGCTTGTGATATTTATAAAAGAGAGCAAGCAGATCTTATGCCAGATTGTGATACTTTAATGCCTCTTTTTAAAGGCGTGACTTGCGCAACTTAAAACATCATCACGACCCAATTGATATGCACGCAATAGTGGCGTGTAGAGGTCTAATCTAGGGTGAAGGCCAAGATGGCAGAAGAACATATAGATAGTATGCAAGAGACATCTCAGAGTAAAACGTCACATGTCTCTCTCATCAATGCCGCTGCCATGCAGGACAAGGAACGTTTGCCCTTGCCAGCCATGCCAGGGGTTAGTGGGAAGGTAGTTGGTACGCCTTTAGCTAAAATTACCCCCATGAAATTAGCCGTGCCTGCAGGGGTCTTAGGGGAAGATGAACCTGAGGAGAGTGGCAGTGGGTTTTGGAGCTTTATTAAGTCTTTGGTTTTCAAAAGCCAACATGAGCAGAAGAGTGGCGTAGATCCCTTGCAAGCGGCACGGGAGTATTTAGCTGACCGTGCCACAGAACCTAGCAAAGCTGCTGCTGCAGGACTCCCAGCCTTAAGTCAAAGTAAATCTGAGGTCGTACCAGGGCTTTTTGCGGCCATGGATGCGCCCTTAGAAGGGCTTATGCCCGATGACATCCAGTATGCCAATGAAGTAGATGCAGCCTTGGCCAGGCGTCCTAGACTTGGCGCTCGCGTTCTTTCCATATGCGTGGCGTTGTTATTTTTGATTCTGCTCATCTGGGCTGCCTTTGCAAGCCTTGATGAGGTCACCCATGCGGATGGTTCTGTCGTCGGCTCGCAGCGCACGCAAACCATTCAAAATTTAGAAGGTGGTATTTTACGCTCTATCTTAGTGCATGAAGGCCAAATTGTTGAAAAAGGTATGGTCTTAGCGCAACTTGATAATGAACTAGCCGAATCTTCTTATCGTGATGCCATTAATAAGACGATTGAAAATACCTTAGAGATCATGCGTCTGGAAGCAGAATTACAAGATGTGGAGCCTAAATTTCCTCAAGATTTAAATCTTTGGGTTGCCAAAATTATTGGTCATTACCCTGATAAACGTACCCTTGAAAGAGCTAAACAGATTGTTTTGGATCAAACTAATGCCTGGACTAGTCGCAAAGAACAATTAAAGGCAGATATTGAAGTTTTAAAAGCCCAATATGAACAAAAGATTCATGAGGTTAATGAACAGTCGGCCCGCAAGACCCAATTGGATAAAAGTTTAGTCCTAGCTGTGAAACAAAGGGATACTGCCTTAAATTTGGTGCGCCATAATAATTTTTCGAGGATGGAATTTATTGGTCTAGAACAAAAGGTTGTCGATCTACAAGGCCAAGTGGATCAATTGGCCTCAAGTATCCCGAAAGCCCAAGCTGCAGCCGCCGAATCCCAACAGCGCATTGCCTCAAGGGTCGCCGAACAACAAGCTGATATTTCTACATCTATCAATAAACGCCGTCTTGAATTAAATAGTTTACATGAAACCTTGGCTGCAGGTGGCGATCGGGTGACCAGAACCGAGTTACGCAGCCCAGTGCGCGGGACAATTAAACAGATCTATATTCACAGTGTGGGTGGCGTTGTAAAACCAGGTGAATCCATTATGGATGTGGTGCCCTTAGATGATACTTTACTTGTTGAAGCTAAAGTTACACCAAGGGATGTAGCCTTTTTGCGACCTGGCCAAGATGCCATTATTAAAGTTTCGGCCTATGATTTTAATATCTATGGTGGTCTTGACGGCAAACTCGAGTCAATTAGTGCCGATACCATTGAAGATAAACGGGGCGATTATTTCTATATTGTAAAAATTCGCACCCCTGAAACAAATATTGTGTACCATAATGAAGTTTTGCCAATTATTCCTGGCATGCTTGTAACTGCTGATATTTTGATTGGTAAAAAAACCGTCTTGGATTATTTGCTCAAGCCCATTCTGAAGGCTAAGCAAAATGCTTTGCGGGAGCGTTAAGCATTTTGCTTTGTCATCAAGAGGCATTGGCAGTAAGATTTACGAACACTAACAGGCAGGGCAACAGCCAGGTAATGTATGAGTAAACGTAAAAAGCGTGGACCACTGATTTTTTTGTTACTGCTCCTCATTGTGGCTGGGATTGTTTATAGTGCTAACTGGATCTTACAAGAAGCCCATAAGCAGATGTTACACGAGACGGAGCAAAATTTAAAAACTTCGGCCGAGCGGCAGATTGCTTTATTGACAGTGTGGTATGGTGCCCTTGATACCCAAATTAAGGCCTTTGTAAATGGCGACATGTTGCGTTTATTTGCCTCGGAGGTTGAGTCGGCAAAGATTGACCCCAAAGAACTGCTCAGAGCTGCAAATCCAAGTACGCAATCAGAGGGTCAGCAAGGTGCAGCCAAAGAGCCAGACCCGACCATGCAAAAATTTCTCGATCGCTTGCCACTCCTAGTGCAACAGTTGCGTGAGTTTGTGAATAAAAATAGCTTTGTGGCGGGTGCGGTCTTAGATCCCAAGTTGCAACCCTATCTGGTTACAGACGGCTATTATGAACCAGACAAAGAGATACTCGCAACCGTTGTCAGCAAAGGTGAGCCCCTCATCTTGCCGATTCGTAAACCGGCCCATGAGTTATTCTTTGAGATTGCTGTGCCGATTTTTGCCCCAAGTTATGTGGATCAACGGGGGACAAAAGTTGTAGCCGTTTTTTTGGGCACTTGTAGTGTGCAACAGGTTATTTCTGCCATTGATCAGATCGATACATCAGGCTTTTTTACCTCGGCCATCTTAGAACAGAGTGCCAAAGGCATGTACCTTGTAGATCCGCTCTATCCAGGAGGCCACAGAGAATTGCCCAAAGAATGGACTTTAAAAGACGGTATCTTACCCTTAGAAGTGCGGCATGTGCCAACCCGCGGGGAGAAGGTCGAAGCAGCCTATTGTTTAGCCCAAGATGTCAAAGATCTACCTTGGTTTGTGTTGCAGGCTAGAAAAGTAGATGTAGCTGAGGCTGACTATAATCGCTTTCGTAAGAATGTGTACATTGGCTGTGGCTTATTGATTGCACTCGCCATTATTCTCATTGTGGCTTTGGGGTGGTGGCTCATGGGGCGGCGTGAGCATGCCATTGCCCAACAGATGCGCAAGCTTTTTCTCATGGCACGCGAGCAGCGCCAGATTTTAGATGGGGTCAATACTGCACTATCTGCAGGGGTTGTCTTAAATGACTTGAGTGGTGTCATTTACTATGTCAACCAGAAGTATGCGGAAATGGCGCATATGGCGCCTGAACAAATGAATGGCATGCGCTATGAACTCTTGCCCTATGCTTTGGCGAAAAGTCTAGTTGACCATACGCTTGCTATTAATGATAAGCCTACTTTAACCAATTTTACCGAGATCATTACCATTGGTGATGAGGCTAGACACTATTTAACCGCTTGTACACCCTTTACCGATGCGGCCAATTGTTTGGTGGGCATGGTCAGTGTCTATAGTGATATTACGGAATTGGTGGAAGCGCAGAATCGCGCCCAACATATGGTGACCCAAACTGTAGCCGTCTTTGTTAGGGCCATTGAGGCGGTCGATCCCTATCTCTGTGGGCAATCCTCGCGTACAGCCCAATTGGCTGAAGTGTTGGCAAAAGCCATGAATCATGATGATGAAGAGACCCTTGCGACTTTACGTACGGCAGCGAGCCTCTCTCAAATCGGCATGATTCAATTGCCAAGCTCTCTTTTGTTAAAAACAGGCCCCCTAACCCCTGATGAACGTAAACAAATGCAACAGCATGTGGAATATGCAAGAGTTGCTTTGGAAGGGGTAGATTTCGGTTTGCCAGTGCTTGAGGCCATTACCCAAATGTATGAACGCCTGGATGGTTCAGGCTATCCTAAGCATTTAAAGGCCGATGCCATTTGTTTAAATGCCAGGATTTTAGCGGTAGCCAATACTTTTTGTGCCTTGATGCGACCGCGCTCATATCGTACAGCTCATACCACAACAAGTGCCTTGAACATTCTCTCAGCCGAACCCGCCAAGTATGATCTTGACATTGTCCAAGCCTTGCGTAGATATTTAGAGACAAAAGCAGGCCAAAGCTTTTTGCAAAATTTGTTGACTAATAATTCTGATGTAGGAGCAGGTGTTGGCCAAGCTTAATGCAGAATTTTGTGTCTGACATGGAGTTTATGCAGGGATAATCGATTTAGATTACTCCTAAAAGAATCAACAACCATATCTTAGGATAGATGTATGTCTGGCTCACTGCTTGAAACCATAGGCAATACACCTCTGATACAATTAAAGCTCTCCCAAAACTTACCAGCTACAGTCTGGGTTAAGCTTGAAAGTAAAAATCCCGGGGGCTCTATCAAGGATCGTGTGGCCAAATTTCTGTTGGAACGCGCCTTACATGATGGTTGTATTACCCAAAAGACCCCGATCATTGAGTCTACAAGTGGCAATATGGGCATAGGTTTGGCCTTGGTAGCTAAGCAACTTGGTCTCCACTGTATTTTGACCATGCCAGAGTCAATGAGTGTGGAACGGCGCAAGTTACTTAAGGCTCTCGGGGCTGAGCTTGTGTTAACTAAAGGTGCCCAGGGTATGCAGGGAGCTGTCAATAAGGCCAAGGAATTAGCTGAAAGCCTTGGGGGCTATATACCCGGCCAATTTACCAATCCTTGGGCCATTGAGGCGCATTATAGAACCACAGGGCCTGAAATTTGGCAGCAACTAGAGCACAAAGTCGATGTGCTTGTTGCAGGTGTTGGTTCTGGCTCTTCTTTAATGGGCACAGGTAGATATTTAAAAGAGCAAAACAACAAGATAAAAGCAATAGCCCTTGAGCCAGCATCATCCCCTGTCTTATCAGGGGGCAAACCAAATGCGCATGGCATTCAGGGCATTGGCGCAAATTTTATTCCGAAAATTATTAATCTGCAGTTTTTTGACGGTATTTTGCAAGTTGCTGATGAAGAAGCCATCTCTATGGCCCGCACCTTGTGTCAAGAAGAAGGGATCATTTGTGGCATCTCAAGTGGGGCCAATGTGGCCTGCGCCTTAAAACTTGCCCAAGATCCAGCCTTGCAGGGTAATAATATCGTGACATTTATTTGTGATACAGGTGAGCGCTATCTTTCAACCGCCTTGTTCAATTAAGATTTAGTTAGGTTTTGGCCCACATAGAACTATTCTAAACTTTTTACATAGTTTGTCGATTTAAAAAATTAGAAATTTCAGTTTGGTTGACGCATGCACTGGTTGCCCCTAATTTTAAGGTTTCGCGGGGATCTTGCATGTTTGTCTAAAGAACCATTTAACTTATTCGGCCTACAACACCATGTCACAGACCAATATTCTGCTTGAGTCAGGCACTAATGAGCTTGAAATAGTTGAGTTTTATGTCAACCAAGATGGATATCAGGCCCATTATGGCATCAATGTGGCCAAGGTCGTCGAGATCATTCGTCGACAACCTGTGACTGCCATGCCAGAAATGCGGCATCCAGCTATCCGAGGGGCCTTTTCGCATCGCAATGGTCGCATTGTGCCTTTAATTGATATGGCACAGTTTCTGGGGAGTGAACCAGTTGATAATGACGATGCTAAGGTCATTGTGACGGAGTTTAATACCGTCTTCACGGCCTTTTTAGTCTCAGGGGTCAACCGGATTTACCGCTTAAGTTGGACCGAAGTTGAAGCTCCAGGCAATTTCTTACAGAATGTCAGCCGCAGTTCTGTGGTGGGTGTTGTGCGCCTTGAAGATCGGGTCGTCTTTTTACTGGATTTGGAAGCCATTGTGGCTGAGCTTGAGCCTAGCATGGCAATTACCTTTGAAGGCTCCATGTCCCTAAAGCACAGTGAGCACAAGGTCTATCGCATCTTACATGTGGATGATTCCTATAGTATTCGCAATCTTGTTCTTGATCTCTTCCAGAAAGAAGGCAATTTTGAATTGACTCAACATGTCAATGGCTTGGATGCCTGGAATTATCTGCAAGAGCTCAAAGGCAAATGTGAGGCTGAAGGCAAGGAGATTACCGATTATTTGCAAGGGATTATTTCTGATATTGAGATGCCCTTTATGGATGGTTTAAATCTCTGTAAACGGGTCAAAGAGGATCCCATGTTGAAGAAGCTTCCTGTAGCCATTTTTTCTTCGATGATTAACGAACCCCTGGCGCGTAAATGTGAATCTGTAGGTGCGGATGCGCAATTTGCAAAGCCTGATATGCGGGTGTTATCAGATAAGATGCTAGAAATGATTCAAAGCGCGAATCTCTAAATAAAAAAATGCGACCCTTGAGTAGTTTCTCTTGGGTCGCATTTTTCTATTAAAAACCTGCTTCTAAAGGCGGATAGACTAAATAGTTAGGACTTGTGGGGGCAAATGCTACGGCCCTTTGTTCCACATGAACTACGCGATTCTCTACACTAATGCGTCCTTGGGCTAACCATTGTAGAGCTTGGGGATAGATGCGGTGTTCTAGGGCATGGATTTTTGATAGAAGCGTATCTTGAGTTGCATGCGCTTTAACAGGCACAGCCGCCTGGATAATGACAGGCCCATGATCCATCTCTTCATCCACAAAATGCACCGTAGCGCCAGAGATTTTGACCCCATAATTGATAGCATCAGCAGCACCATGGAGGCCTGGAAAGCTTGGTAAGAGGGCAGGATGTAGGTTTAAGACGGGTCCTTGAAAGCCTGCTAAAAAGGGGCTTGAGAGCATGCGCATGTAGCCTGCAAGGGCAATAGCCTCGGCACCACTGGCGATAATTCTCTCAAGGAGAGCTAGATCAAAAGCCGTGCGATCTGGATAAGCTTTGGGGTCTAGGAAGCAGGTTGGAATCTGTGCTTTGTGACCGCGTTCGAGAACTTTTGCCTCTTTTTTATTTGAGGCAATGAGGCAGATCTCCACATCCAGAAGACCAGCTTTACTTTTATCGATCATGGCTTGGGCATTGGTGCCGGTGCCAGAAGCTAAAATAGCTAGTTTCAGCGCCATAAAGCTTGGATCCTTTGCATGGGCTTAGATTGATGTCAAATGGGTGATAATCGCTTGAGCAAGATCTGGGATGGTATAGTTAGCTGGTTGAATGTGACAATTTAACCCATAGGTGGCCAAGGTCTTTGCAGTAATGGGGCCAATAGCAGCTAGTTGTACCTCTGGATGCTCGTGCAAGAGGGCCGGATCAACAAGTTTAAAGAAGTTGTGCACAGTTGAGGTTGAGGTGAAGCTGATACAGTTAATATTGCCATTTTTCAAGCGTTCAGTGATTTCAGCTTGACCTGTAGCACAGGCTTCTGTGGTATAAATGGGCACAACTTGAACTGTAGCCCCCAGTTTGGTTAGCCTTTCTGGTAACACATCGCGGGCAACGCTTGCGCGAGGTAAGAGGATCTTGCAGGCACTTAAGTCTTGGCCCACGTGCTTCACAAAGGCCTCAATGACGCTTTCAGCCACAAAGCGTTCCGGCAAGAGATCTGTATACAGACCATAGTTTTGCAGGGCGTTTTGGGTGCCAGGCCCAATGGCACAGATCTTTAAGCCATGCAGGTTGCGAGCATCAAAGTGTAATTTAGCCATTTCGGCAAAAAAGATTTTGACGCTATTGCTCGATGTAAAGATGAGCCAATTATATGCTGCAATGTTTTGTAAGCATGTATGCAAGTTCTCTTGGGATTGCAAAGGCTTAATTGCAATGGTTGGGCATTGGATGACTTCAGCCCCTTTGTCTTGCAAAAGCCTAACTAGGTCACTTGCTTGTTCCCTGGCCCGTGTCACAACTATAGATTTGCCAAAGAGGGCTTGTTGTTCAAACCAGTTAAGCGTAGGTGCAAGTTGCACAACTTGTCCAATAACAATCACAGAGGGGTTGCTAAAGTTTTGGCAAGCTGCCTCTTTAGCTAATGTGGCAAGGGTTGCTATGAGTGTACGTTGCTTAGCAGTAGTCCCGCGATAGATAATGGCTGCAGGAGTGGTTTTGTCTAACCCTGCCTGCATGAGGTTCGTACAAATATGCTCCAAGTTTTTCATGCCCATGACAAAGACAAGGGTGGCACGACTTGTAGCCAAAGCTTGCCAATTTATGGCCGAGCTATTTTTGTTTGGATCTTCATGTCCCGTAATGAGGGTTACGGCTGAGCAGTGTTCGCGGTAGGTTAGGGGAATGCCAGCATAGGCTGGGGCGGCAATGGTACTTGAGATGCCAGGCACTTCTTCAAAGGGAATATTGGCTTCTTTTAAAACTAGGGCCTCTTCAGCGCCTCTGCCAAAAATATAGGGATCGCCGCCTTTAAGTCTGGCTACAACACCTTTTTCTCGAGCTTTCTTGACAAGAAGCGCATTGATCTCTTGTTGAGGTAGGGCATGTTGATCTGCGATTTTGCCAACATAAATTATCTCAGCACTAGGTTTTGCCAAACTCAAGAGCTCTGTACTCGCTAGGGCATCATAGACAATGACATCAGCGGTTTCTAAGATGTCGCGGGCTTTTAAGGTTAAGAGCCCAGGATCGCCAGGTCCAGCACCTAGGAGATAGACTTTCACGCCAAACCTCCGCGGGCTACTTCAAGCAAGGTACGGCAGCCAAAACCGGTGCAACCTTTGGGGCAGAGGGGTGTCTTTTTATCTTCCCAGTCGACACTTGCCATATCTAAGTGGGCCCAGGGCACAGAATCTACAAAGTGTTGCAAGAAGAGGGCCGCAGTTATGGCACCACCTTCGCGGGTGGCAATGTGACAGATGTCTGCAATTTCGCTTTTGAGTTTTTTGCGGTAGATAGGCCACAAGGGCAGAGGCCAATAATATTCACCACCAAGTGCTCCTGCAGCTTGGATGCGGGTTGCTAGGTCATTATCATCAGAGAAGAGGCCTGCCAGATTGTCACCCAAGGCCACTGCACAAGCGCCTGTTAATGTCGCAATATCGATCATGGCTGCAGGGTCATAGTATTTTTGGGCATAGGCTAAGGCATCGCACAACACAAGGCGGCCCTCAGCATCGGTATTTTGGATCTCGATAGAATCGCCGCGCAACCCTGTGACCACATCCCCAGGTCGCGTAGCGCCACCATCTGGCATATTTTCAGCACAGGCTAAAATGCCAATGACGCGCCGTGGAATTTGTTCTTGGGCAATGGCGGTTAGGGCGCCTAAGACTGCGGCAGCCCCTGCCATGTCCCCTTTCATGTGGTGCATGCCAGGCGCAGGTTTTAAACTGATGCCACCTGAATCAAAACAGAGTCCCTTGCCAATAAAGACTAAGGGTTTAGCTTGGGCTTGAGCGCTTGGAGCATGTTCTAAGATAATGAGACATGGAGGATTACTTGAGCCTTGACCAACTGCAAGCATAGCACCCATGCCTTCTGCTTGCAGATCTTTAGCTGTTAAGACCTTACAACTTAAGCCATGCTCTTTGGCTAATTGTTGGGATCTAGCAGCTAACAACATGGGCGTTAAGAGATTGGCAGGAGTATTGGCAAGGACGCGAGTAAGCCTTACGGCGTTTGCAGCAGTTTGCCCACGCAGAGCTGCCGCATTAAGTGTAGCCGGATCTGTATCCTCAAGACCAATACTCAAGATGGGTTCAGGCAAAGGTTCTGGTTCATCTTGGGCATCTTTGCATGTGGCAGTCTTTAAAAAATCGCCCCGATAGAGACTTAAATTGGCAGCATAGACAGCTTCTTCAAGCAGACGCTCTATCCCACAAGGTAACTTTGCTAAGAGTTGGGCTGGCAGAAGAATTGTTGTAAACTTATGCTTCTGACAGTGGCGCACTGCTTGGGCGATACTGTCCCGAAAACGTTCCGGCGTAAATTTGTTGGCAGAACCAAGTCCAATAAACAGTGCCCGCGAAAGAGCTAGGTCAGGATGGCCATGAATCAGAGTGAGCTCACCCTTGTTGGTTTGAAGGTCACGCATGGCTGGAGCTACACTGAGCCAGGGCATGCCGTTGTCGAGCATGGGATTGTTGCGTAAGATGTCCTCATTTTCAAGGAGGGGAATGAGCAAGACTGCGGCTTGCCACTTTGCATAGCCACCGACTTGAAAAGTTAAGTCCATGAGCGTCTCCTAAAATCTAACGCGGATTAGTTTGGGATTTGGCGCAGTAATGCGCAAACAAAGACTAAGATAGCCCTTGGGGCGAGCTTTGCCAAGAGAAACATCCTTGGCACTTTACGTTGAGTTAATTTGTTTAGAGCAAAATCATGTTGATCTATATTCATGTGCCTTTTTGTCTGACACGCTGTAAATATTGTGCCTTTTATTCATTGCCGATTGGGCGCAAACAAATTCCAGCTGAGTCCCCAGCTGTCATGAGTTATGTAGACCATCTTTTGCAAGAAGTGCGGCTTTGGGGGCAACGCTTGGGACAGGTGGCTGTATCATCTATTTTTTGGGGTGGCGGTACACCAAGTCTTTTGCCTATCAGTATTCTTGGCAAAATTTTAGAACAACTGCATCAATGTTTCAAAATAGCCTCTCAGGCAGAAATCACCCTTGAGGTCAATCCTGAAGCTATTGCTGGGCCCTTGCAAGGCTTAGAATACCTGAAACTTGGCTTTAATCGTCTCTCGATGGGCGTCCAAAGTTTAGATGCTGATCTCTTACATATGTTAGGCAGAAGACATAAAGCCCAAGACAGTATCAATGCACTTAAGTCTCTTAAAGAAGCTGGCTGGGTCAATGTGGGCGTAGATTTAATGTGGGGTTTGCCAAGACAAAGTATTAGACAATGGCTCTATACCTTAAAGGAAATAGTACGTCTTGAACCCATGCATATTTCTGCCTATGGTTTAACCCTTGAAGAAGGCACTCCTTTAGCCAAATCTTGTGCCTTAGGTAACCTGCATCTGCCCCCTGAACGCGATCAAAATACAATGTTTTTGGATGGTGCTGCCTTTTTACAGAGTGAAGGTTATCTGCATTATGAGATTTCCAATTTTGCCCGCATGGGCTATCAATGCCGGCACAATATGGGCTATTGGCATGGCGAAGACTATTTAGGCTTGGGACCTAGTGCTACGAGTACACTTAATAATAAGCGTTGGACGAATCCTGCCAATCTGAAGGATTGGGAAGCTCAAGTTACATCAGGTGACATAGGTCAAGATGAAGAAGAGCTTACGCCCTTACTTAAAGTTTTAGAGATGCTTATGTTGAGTTTGCGCACCTCCCGCGGGCTCGAGTTGAAAAAATACCAACTCATGACAGGCCATGATTTTTTGCGGGATCATCAACCCATGATCCAAGCCTTGCATGAAAATGGCTTAATCAGGCTTATGAATGGTTATATGCGCCTTACAACAAGTGGTATGCTTGTCTCAAATGCCATTTTAGCCAATTTATTTGAGCGGACTAAGCAGATTTTACCTAGAGATTTACCCCATGTGGAAGAAAAAGGCGACCCCACGCAATTGGCAGAACAAAATAAATCTGCAGCTATACGTAAGGTCGTGTGGCCTAGAATCGATGAACTATGATTTTTTTGATAGGTTAAAAAAGTATGTTAACTTAGTTAAACTATTATGTTGTTATATTTATTAGGTAGATAATCTATATTTTAGCATAATTAATAAACAATTAAAAATGTATATATTTTAATTATGTAGAACAAATTAATTTGGTTGATATAAATATACTATTCTTTGTATTAAAACTATATCATTTACAATCTAATTAAGTATAAAAATGCCATAATTTTATAAAGCTCCAATTTCATTGAAGGCTCTAATATTAAGTGACAGAGCTTTTTGCTTCCAGATATTAGCTTTTTCAGTATCACCCATAGCAGAATATAATATAGCGATTTGTGCATAAGGAAATGCCCAATTGGGATTTATTTCAATTGATTCGAGCAAAACTTTTAATGCTATATAATATTCCCCACAATTTCTCAAAAATAATGTAACTGTTCTACGATTTGTTAAATTTGTATGATCACATTCTAATATTTTAAGAATCGTTTGCACTGCATCTTTATGATTGCCAGCATGTAAACTTGTATATGCTTCATATTCATAGCGTGTCACATCATTACATACTGTTAATAATCTTTCAATAAGTTGATCATTAGATTCAATATTATTATCTATAAATTTTTGTAGATAATGTGGAGATTTTTGTGAAAATTTATTAACAAAACTACATAGAGGATTATGTAGAGCAAATTCTAGGAGATCAAGATCAACAACAAATTTAGATGAGCCTCCTAAAAATCTTGTGGTAGCTGGATTGATTAGTCCTGCATATGAACAATTTTTATACTGCAGTATATTTACATTGTAACTTGGCTTCCAAGTCTCAGGAAAAATTTCAACAAAGAAAAAATTATCTGTAGTGTACATCAAATTTGCACCACTTGCTCCATGGTGCGCAACAATAGTTTTGGCTTTTGAAAAGAGATTAATCTGATCATATATTCTCATTCTTTCTGTTGCTATTATGTGATAATTAAGCTTTTGAAACATCTTAATACATTCTGCTTCGTTTTCAGCTTCACGCATTTGTCCTTTAACTCTAGTAATATATATATTTAATGTTTTATCTGATGATTTATGTTGAATTAATTGATCAACAAAATCTTCAAAACATTTTATTATATCATAATTTAATGTTTGACAAGTATACATATTTGTCACTATGCAATTTTCTATACAATATAATTGATTGTCTTCTAATGTAGTTATATTATTAATACCTCTAAGATTTAATAAATCTGTAAAATACTTATTTTTTGTAGATTTTATAAAATGTATTTTATCGTTATGTTCACTGATAATTTTGAAATGTTGTGCATATAGTAAAGAGGCAAATCCTTGATAGGTTGCATGAGCATAATTAGCACCATATACAGCATCTAGTAAAAAAAAGTTACCGCGTAAAAATTTTATTTTTGATTCTTTTATTTTACTAAGCCCATCGCCATGCAGAAAAACATTGATTTGCTGTGTTAATGATGAAGTAAAAGGATTGGTTAAAATTCTATGATTAAAAATATACAAATTTTTAACTTTATAAAATATAATTTGCTGACGATCAGATACTGTTAACTCTGCGCTAGTATTGATGTCACAATTGTTACTTTTATAAAGCTTAAGTTTCATAAGATCCTCATATTTTTAAACAAAATTCTTCATATAAATATTTGCTATATAATTTTTGAAAAAGATATGACTATTTATATTAGCTATTGGAATGTCAATGACTATTGATATTTGGTATTAATTACTATGGGTATACTTAACAATAATCTGTGAATCAATTCTGCTAATATGAATAATTTGGAAAACATAGTAGAGTATGCTTAAATAGCTGGTGATGAAGAATAACTAAATTACCTACTTAAATTTTGCACGATACATATGGTGAGTTTGCGTAAATCTATAAATCCAGAGGCCTAGATTTTAAACAATCTCAACGTATGAAAGTTCATGATATTTTTACGAGATCATCAACCCATGATACAAGCTTTGCACGAAAATGGTTCAATTAGCTTTTGAATTTATATGCGCCTTACAACATATGTCAATGTTGTATGCTTGTCTTTAATGTAATGTTGACCAAGTTATTTGAGCGTACCACACAGATGTTACTGTCGATTTACCACATGTTGACGATGTAAAAACAGGACAAACCACATTAACAAAACAAACTAAAGCTACAGACATACGCAAGGTTATGCGGCATAGAATAGATAAACTATCATGGTTGTTGATAAATTAAATAATCATATTAACTACATAAGAACATCATTGTATCATATTTATAATGGTGGCAATCTATTTCTTAATACTTAATAAATTGATCGTTGAATGATAGAAATAAACACTGCATAGATTTTTAAGTGTGCAGAAGAAATATATTATTGGTGTTGAAAGATCCAAAATGTGTTTTTATATATCACAACATATATAGATATACTCTATACTAAAACTAAATATTTATATATAATAATTTTACAAGTATCCAATTTCATTGAATGCTCTAACATTAAGTGAAAGGGCTTTTCTGGTCCAGATATTAGCTTTTTCAGTATCACCCATAGCAGAATATAATATAGCAATTTGCGCATAAGGAAATGCCCAATTGGGATTTATTTCAATAGTTTCGAGCAAAATTTTTAATGCTATATAATATTCTCCACAATTTCTCAAGAATAAGGCAACCGTTCTACGATTTTTTAAATTTGTAGAATTACATTCTAAGATTTTAAGAATGTGATGTACTGCATCTTTACGATTGCCAGCATTTAAGCTTACATATGCTTCATAGTGCGAAACGCTAACTCTAATTTGGATGCAGGTGAAAGTCCTGTGGTAGGTAAGGTTTAACAAACCGCCTCGAATCTCTAGTATGGATAGTGCATAGTGATGTGTATTGTTAAGCGTTACATGAGATGATCGCGA
>JAFTDU010000110.1 GCA_017454005.1 Desulfovibrionaceae bacterium
ATTCTACAATTTCTAAAATGTAATGTAAAAAAGTTTTCAAATTAATAGTATATAACGAATAGATTGAATTGTTAATTTTTTGGCTGCTATTTACATGAATATAATTATTTTACTCGAATTATCGTAAAAATATCATTGATGTATTAGCTTGTGACTTGGTTGACACACTTTATCACAGATGCAGGTACAAGAGAATTACTTGACTATTAGCATTTGCTTAATTTTTTGCTAAACTTGCAGAGAATTGGTTAAGATTTTTGAGCACTCATGCGACGCATACTTATAGTAAAAGCGATGAAACATGTTATGTTTAGCTTATGTACTGTATATTGTAGATTAGATATGTCATTGGCAATGTAGCAACTATGCTGGATGCAAGTACATTCAACATAGATCCTGTACACCATTTTTTATCACGTCTTGTCAACACTTGCAGGAGACTTAGATGAGCAGCAATAACGCACGGCGTTCTGCGATTCAGGCTATTACTACTTATAAAGCTGGTGAACCGTCATTTAGTTTTTCTGAAACAAGCCCAGCTGAAATTTTTGGGCGTAATGTCTTTAGTGATCGCATCATGCGCGAACGTCTGCCTAAGACTGTCTATCAATCCTTACATAAGACCATTACCTTTGGTGAACGTATGGATCCCTCCATTGCCGATGCAGTAGCTGCTGTAATGAAAGACTGGGCCATTGAGAAGGGTGCCACACATTTTACCCACGTGTTTTATCCTTTAACAGGTCAGACTGCTGAAAAGCATGATAGTTTTATTATGCCAGATGGCCAAGGCGGGGTAATTACAGAATTTTCGGGCTCCATGTTGATTCGTGGGGAACCAGATGCTTCGTCTTTTCCCTCAGGCGGCTTGCGTTCTACCTTTGAAGCCCGTGGCTACACAGCCTGGGATGTCACAAGTCCAGCCTACATTATGGAAAATCCCAATGGTACATTTTTATGCATTCCCACAATGTTTTTGTCTTGGACAGGTATGGCTCTTGATAAGAAAACGCCGCTCTTACGTTCAGGACAAGCCGTCAACCGTGAAGCACAACGTGTCTTAGCACTCTTTAATGTGCATACCAATTTACCAATTGTAGCGTATGTAGGCCTCGAGCAAGAATATTTTTTCATTGATCATAATTTTAATTTTGCCCGTCCTGATTTACAAATTGCGGGACGCACCTTATTTGGTGCCCAACCTGCTAAAGGCCAAGAGTTTAGTGATCAATATTTTGGCGTGATTCCGCAACGGGTCTTATCTTGTATGCTAGAGGTGGAACGTGAACTGTACAAGTTAGCAGTACCTGTGCGCACACGCCACAATGAGGTAGCCCCGAGTCAATATGAAATTGCCCCCCTCTATGAACCCAGTAATTTGGCCATCGATCATAATCACATTATCATGGCAACATTGCGTAATGTGGCCAAACGCTATGGATTAAAATGTTTGTTGCATGAAAAACCTTTTGCAGGCATCAATGGCTCTGGCAAACATGTGAACTATTCTCTTGGCAATGCCGAGTTAGGTAGTCTCTTTGATCCAGGGGAGACGCCCCATGCCAATGCTAAATTTTTAGTGTTTTGTGCGGCAATGGTGCGAGCTGTGCATAAGTATGCAGGTCTGTTACGTGCCACAGTTGCCAGTGCCAGTAATGATCACAGACTAGGCGCCCATGAGGCCCCGCCTGCGATTATGTCAATTTTTTTGGGCGATCAGCTCACAGAAGTCTTTGAAGCCTTTCGCGCAGGACGTGCTGAGGATACCCAAGGCAAAAAAAAGCGGCGGATTAATGTAGGTGTTGACACGCTCCCCCCCCTACCCACAGATCCAGGGGATCGCAATCGGACAAGTCCTATGGCTTTTACCGGCAACCGCTTCGAGTTTCGCGCCTTGGGTTCCAGTCAGTCTGCAGCAAGTTCGGTCACAGCCTTAAATGCGATGATGGCTGATTCTTTGGGGTTTGCTGCCGATTGGATCGAACGTGAATTAGCAAATCAAGTGCCCTTTAATGCTGCAGTACAATCTTTTATCTGCCATGTTATTGAGGAACATAGCGCTGTGATCTTTAATGGTGATGGCTATTCAGAGGTTTGGCATAAGGAAGCCCATCGCCGCGGTCTACCTGATTTGACAACTACGCCTCAGGCCTTACCTGAATTAACTAAACCTGATGTGGTGGACCTCTTTGAACGCCAAGGCATTTTGAAACCGATGGAGTTGGCGGCCCGCCAAGATATTTACACCGACCAGTATTGTAAAACAGTGCATACTGAGGCTAAATTGGTGATTCGTATGGCCCGCACTGTGATTTATCCAGCAGGCATGCGTTATCAAGGAGAGCTTGCTAGAACTGCCAAGGAACTATTAGCTATTGGCAAAGATGCAAGAACTCACACCCTAGATGAAGTCACAACCCATTTGCGTACCTTACAAACCAATGTTGTAAAACTTGAAAAACTTGTGCAAGAAATCGAAGGTTTAAGTGATCATAGCGTGATGGCACAACGCTATTGCAACGATATTTTGCCCATTATGCAAGAAATCAGGACAGCGGCTGATGCCCTAGAAGTACTTGTGCCAGATGATTTGTGGGCATTACCTAATTATGAAGAGATTTTATTTGATAAATAATTTTTGTCATGAATAGTTAACATGACAGATAAGATTTTTCAGATGTCTGTTTCTTATACGATAAATAATGCACTTATACGCTTGATTTTGTGATCAAATTTTTTCATATATTTGCTTAAAGAATATTTTTTAACACGAAGATTATAAACTAGGATATTTTATTTATTTGTATAGCTATTAATAATTTATTATCTAAATTCAATTTAACCAAATATTTAAATGTATTTTTAACGTATATAGATTATCGATACTTTTTAAATAAATTATGCAAAAATAGCGTCAAAACTTAAAATAGAAGCAATCAAGATATCTAGATTACTTGAAATATTGGATATTCTATAATTACGTATTGGACAGTATAGTATAACTTTTCATAAATTTAATTATACATAATTTCCTATAAAAGTAGATATACTTTGGCAAATTTGCTCCTCTTGTGTGTTTTTTCCTTTATTGGAAATCTGAATTACATCTCTACACAATTATTTAATCATTTTTTACAATAAGGAAATCCATGCCCATCAAAATTCCCACAGATCTGCCAGCCCGCTTAGCATTAGAGAATGAAAATATCTTTGTGATGACAGATGAACGGGCCATGACACAGGATATTCGGCCTCTTGAAATCGGTATCGTTAATTTGATGCCGACCAAAATAGCGACGGAAACTCAATTGTTACGCCTGCTTGGTAATTCACCCATTCAAGTGAATATTACTCTGTTGCGTACCAAAGAGCATGAGTCAAAAAATACGCCTGCGCTGCATTTAGAGCGTTTTTATAAAACCTTTGCCGAAATTGAAGATAAAAGTTTTGATGGGATGATTCTCACAGGAGCACCTGTTGAACATCTATCTTATGAGGAGGTTGATTATTGGGATGAGCTAGGTCGCCTTATGGATTATACGCGCCGCCATGTGTATTCAACTTTGTATATCTGTTGGGCGGCGCAAGCGGGCTTATTTCATTTTTTTGATATTCCCAAATATGCCTTGCCTAAAAAATGTTCTGGTATTTTTACGCACCAGGTCTTGCATCCTGAATGTCGCTTATTTAGAGGCTTTGATGATATCTTTTATGCGCCCCACTCAAGGCACACTGAAATTAGGGCTGAAGATGTCTTGAAGGTAGGAGAACTGAGGATTTTAGCAGCCTCACGTGAAGCTGGCTTAGCTATTGTTGAAAACCGCGATCATAGCCAAGTCTTTATTACAGGCCATTTAGAATATGATCGTGATACATTAGATATTGAATATCATCGAGATATAGATCGCGGTTTAAATCCTTGTATGCCAGAACATTACTATCCAAACGATAATCCAGAAGATATTCCCAATATGCGTTGGCGAGCACATGCCCATCTATTTTTTACTAATTGGCTTAATTATTATGTTTATCAAGAAACTCCATATCTACTAAATACTATACCAAATTGTGCACATCGGGTTGAATAGTTTTTTTCTTCTCGAGTGTGTTTGTGAATCATCTTGGTTTACATGCTATATATGATTCACTTTGGCTGTACATTGACCATCATTGAGCTTTTTGTCTGGCTTTGACCTAGATTATGAAGCTTCTTGTTTCAGTATGTGTAACTACATTAGTTTTTTTAAGAGGATGATATGTGGGATTATAGTCAGGCTGTACATGATCATTTTTTACACCCTCACAATGCAGGCCCCTTGGCTGATGCCAATGCTGTAGGTGAAGTTGGCAGTTTAGCGTGCGGCGATGCTTTGCGGCTCTATTTGAAAATTAGTCCGAGCGGCATCATTGAAAAAGCTGGCTTTGAAACCTTTGGCTGCGCTAGCGCGATCGCCTCAAGTTCGGTTTTGACCGACATTATTATTGGCATGAGCGTAGATGAGGCCTTAAAATTAACTAATAAAGACATTGTGGAGAAATTAGGCGGTTTGCCTAGGGAAAAGATGCATTGCTCTGTGATGGGGCAAGAGGCTTTGGAAGCAGCTATTCGCAATTGGCGGGGTGAGCCACCGATTCCCCATGCCCAAGAGATTGGCAAATTAGTGTGCAAATGTTTTGGCGTGACCGATGCGCAGATTATCCGTACGATTCGCGAAAATAATTTAACCACTGTGGAAGAGGTGACCAATTACACCAAGGCCGGCGGTGGTTGTGGTGAATGTTTGGATGAAATTGCGGAAATTTTGGCGGCTGAACTTGCCAAAGAACCCCAAACAAAACACGCAAAGCCCAAGCTGCATTTAACCAATGTACAGCGGATGCAAAAGGTTATGGCGGCCTTGGATAGGCTCAATCAAACACTTACGCCAAGTGCCAGTGTAGAACTTGTCGATGTAGAAGGTGTACATATTACTGTGCATCTTGAAGGTATTGATAAAAAAGCTCTTCTCAAGCAAGTGAGCGATGTTTTACAAGAGGCTGTGCAAGAAGATTTGTGTGTGCAGGAGGCGTAGGTGAAGACGATCTATCTTGATAATAATGCCACAACGCAAGTGGACCAAGATGTCCTTGAGGCCATGCTGCCCTATTTTACTGAGCTCTATGGCAATCCCTCAAGTATGTATAGCTTCGGTGGGCAGGTAAGTCAGGCGGTAAATAAGGCACGTGAGCAGGTGGCAGCCTTATTTCATGTGACAAGTAATGAAATCATCTTTACTGCTTGTGGCACAGAAGCAGATAATACGGCCATTTGGGCAGCCTTACAGGCAGAGCCAAATAAACGCCATGTGGTCACAAGCGTGGTCGAGCATCCAGCTATCTTAAATGTGCTGCAATATTGGGAACGTCAAGGTTATAGCGTCACAAGGATTGGTGTTGATTCTAAAGGCAGGCTTGATTTAGAGGCCTACACCAAGGCGCTAACGCCTGACACAGCTATTGTCTCTATCATGACGGCCAATAATGAGACTGGTACCATTTTTCCAATTGCCCAATTGGCTGAGTTAGCCCATGCCAAAGGAATTTTATTTCATACAGATGCTGTGCAGGCAGCAGGAAAGTTAGATATAGATCTGACAAAATGGCCTGTTGATTTTTTATCCATATCAGGCCATAAGTTGCATGCTCCTAAAGGTATTGGTGTGCTTTTTGTCCGCCAAGGCACAGCTTTTCGACCCTTCTTGCGTGGCGGCCATCAAGAACGCGGCAGGCGAGCTGGCACGGAGAATGTACCCTATATTGTAGGCTTAGGGGTCGCTTGTGCCAAGGCCTTAGAGAATTTAGCAAGCGAGACTGCTGGTATGGCTAGATTACGCGATCGTTTGGAGCAGGGACTTCTTGCAGAGATTCCCAAGAGTCGCGTAAATGGTGATCAAGAGCAGCGTCTCTGTAATACTACAAATATTTCCTTTAAGAATGTTGAAGGTGAAGCGATTCTCTTGATGTTAGATCGTTTAGGCATTTGTGCTAGCTCTGGTTCTGCTTGTACATCTGGCAGTTTAGAGCCTTCACATGTGTTACGTGCTATGCAAGTACCATTTAATTATGCTCATGGCTCGGTACGGTTTTCTTTATCGCATTACACAACACAAGAAGACATTGATTATGTGATTGCAGAAATGCCAGCAGTTATTGCCAAATTAAGAGAATTATCGCCATTTAAAGACTAGTCTTATAGTATATATACATAAATTATTGTAAACGCTAAATAATATCAGTTTATATTATTTAGCGTTTACATATTTAGGTAATTATATATATGAAAGTGCATATATAAAAATAGACGATAAGCAAAAAAAGCCACAGCAATCTCTGCTGTGGCTTCAAATAATATCAATATATAAAATTGATTGTGATATATTTTCGTATAAATAATTATATATGCTAACAGTACTCGTGTTTCTTCAATAATTGGATAATTTTTGTCACAAGTCATGCTTAAGTAACATTTGATTGATGTTTTTTCACACTTAGCCCAATTAGAATTATGCAGGCTTTTACCTTTACTACCCAAATACATGTGGAAAATGCACGCTACGCAAGAACCTATCCCTTTGTGGATAGCCAAAGTCAAGCCACGAGTTTTGAGAAGTGTATCATCCAAATGCCACGTGAAGATTCACAAATTCTTGATGTGCTGAAGGCGCGTTTTGGGGATCAATATCTTCGCTATCTTAAACTCGTAAAGGAAGAAGCTATTGCGGCTAATCCAAATCTACCAATGCGTTTAGGCAGGCTTTATGGTCCCAAGCTTGTTTTGCAGGAAGAGGCAGAGTGCTTAAGTGCGCAATTACAGTTTCTCAGGGCCCAAAAACCCCATAAAGAACATTTCAGGTTTGCCCTGGTCAATGGTCACGGCGCTAATTTTGGCGATAGTCTTATTGGCACGACCGCCTTTCAATGTGTGGCCCAAATCTTAAAAGCCCATTGTCCCAATTTCAGTGTGGATGTGTTGTTTGGGCCTATGCATAGGCCAGAGTTGCGCACTATCGTTGGCAATCTGCCCTATATTGATCGAGTACTCTTTCGGACATTGACCCTAGCTGAATTTGCTGTATATGACGGCTATTTTGACACATCTCCTTTGCCGAAGCTGCCTAAGTTTAATACCATGCCCAATGTGGATTGGTATCTGTGGTGGTATGGCTTAGATCCTAACAAGATTCAGTTAAGTAGCAAACGCAATCAGCTCTGGCTTAAGGAAAGAGCGCTTAATGATGTAAGATCCCAATTGGCGAAAATTTCTGGTAAAACACTCCTCTTTGCCCCCCAAGCTTCCACCACTTTGCGGAGCTTTCCCCTAAGCTCTGCCAAGAAGTTTGTGCAAAGGTGTTTAGAACTGGATCCAGAACTAATTGTTTTGACAACCCAAGATGTAGGTTTGCAACAGAATAGATGCATTAGTTTACAAGGCAAAATTGGCGATACATGGCATTTTATGGCGCTTGTGGCGCAGGCTAAACGCTGCATCAGTGTAGATAGTTTTGCACCCCATTTGTGTGATGCTGCAGCTATTCCTTGCGTAACCTTAACTTCAGCAATTCCTAAGGAGTTTTATCCTTATTATCCCACTGTGCAGATGTTAGAAATTCCGCACATGCGTGACTTGCCAGGCTTTAAACAGAGTATTCTAGATGATGCTGCCTGGGCCAAAACCAAAGATGCTTATGTTGAGTCCTGGGATGAGCTTGATGCAGGCAAGGTCTTAGACATTTTGTACGCCCTTGAGGCACAACCAAAAAGTGTAAGTCATGTTAGTATCGTGCATGAGGATCATGCGGGATCTTATTTTACCAATGCTGATATTCGCCAAGGCTTTGCCTACCAACGCGTGCATCCATTCTATAAAGCGATCCTGCCACTTCTAGATTCCTTATGCCAACGTTATCTACCTTTTGGCGGCACATGCGTGGTCTCTATGCCCGCAACGGTAGATATTATGTTGGCATTTTTAGAGCAGTGGCGCATAAGAGGTGCTGAACTCCATATTTTTGAACCACGCGCTATGCAGGCAAGACTCTTAGATGCCTTGGCTTTACAAGCAGGTTTAGAGCAGAAGCTTGGCATTCCTAAAATGCCTCTACAAAGCCCTCCTATTACTGTGGCAGGCTTTGATCCCTGGTCGGAAAGCTTGGCTGGAACCTATGGTAACTGTCTCTTTAAGCCAACGCAGCTTGCCTGTGCGAGTATTGATAGTTTTCAGTTTAGTGCATGCCATGTGCTCTTATTGCAGCCGCCAACACCTATGGCGCAAACCTTGGCTGGAGCCATTGAGACAATCAAACGCCACCATCCTTTGATTATGATTCTCCCAACTATCGATGATTGTCTTAAGTCTTTGCGCGACCTTACACCCTTGGGCTATGACCTGAAACAGGTACTTGCAGATGGTATGCAGGGGATGCTTGCCGTACCTAAAAAATAAGAAGTTGCGTCAGAATGGCATCATAAAGAGAGTACAACGCAACTATAAGATTGCACAACTTAAGATGCAGATAATTATTTGTAAGATATAAATCTAAACTATTTTGCTTCTTTTTTGATACTACTTATCAAAATGCCGCCAATAATGAAACTGCCACCTATTAAGGTGTTGTACTGTAAATCGTTAAAGATGATGTAACTGTAAATAGCAGCCCAGACAGGCTCACCTGTATAGATAATGGTCGCCCTGGTTGGCGGAATGCGTTTTTGCGCCCAAGTGATAAGATTTTGAATTAAGGCCGTAACGCAGCCTAAACCTATGGCAATACCCACAAAGAACCAGGAAAAAGGGGGCCAAGGTTCTTGTAAAAGTGGCATACTAGCAAAAGCAAAGAGGGCAGTAACTACAAGTTCAACTGCGACAAGGCGCCTGGGATTGGTGCCAGGTGCTATAATACCTATGGCCACAATTTCAAGGGCAAAGACTACGGCTGAGATAATAGTTGCAATTTCACCTGCGCCTAAGCCTACATCGAGATCTGTGGCGCCAGAGAGAATTAAGACACCTGGAAAGGCCAAGGCTATGCCCACCCACGCCAATTTACTTGGTTTATGGCGCATTAAGCATAATTCAAAAATAGGTACCAAGGGCACATAAAAGGCTGTGATGAATGCCGATTTGGCAGCAGAAATTGTGACAAGACCATAGGTTTGCAGCGTGAAGCCCAAAAAAACGGTACAGCCTAAAATAACTCCGCCGATGATTTCTCGACGCGTGATTCCACGGAGAACCGGCAGGGCCAATATAATTACAAACAAGGCCGCTGCGCTAAAGCGCAAGCCCACAAAACAGAGTGGTCCACCCGCAGTCATGGCTAAACGAATAATCAAAAAAGTGGCGCCCCAAAGCATGGTCGCAGCGACAAGCGCCCATTCTTCTGTATTTAAAAAAAACTTTGCCATGCCCACGTCCTTGAAAGTTAAAAGTCAGGCCAAACGAGCTTAGTCAGGATCTGTTCTTTAAGTCACCTGAAACCTTTGCGCAATAGGCACTTTTTGCAGAACAGGTGTGCATAATGTGCATGCCACATCTGTTAGTCTTTGCTTTGATTCATCTCATAGTGCGTTATATATTTTTTAGTTGTTTATAGCAAAAAGCTTTATCATAACATGTACGATGAGTTAGTAATGCTTGTTCTTGATATTTTTGTATAATAATGTAATACTAGATATATATTTATCTAGCATATTTAGATTGTATAGCAGCTATAGCTTCCTGAATTGATAAATCTTCTACTCTTTTTTGATTATTTAGTATCGCATATTTAATTACATTATTGCATGCTTGTGTAATTTCAGCATGAGTCAAGCCCATTGCTACGCGAACAAGTGATTGCATATAAGGTGTATTTTCCCAATATCCTACAAGCCTATTCAGTAATAATTCTTCTATAGAAGCAGTATCAGGAAGAGTAAAGTCCAAAATGTCATCAAATCTTTGCAAGATTGCTCTATCAAGGCTCTTATCTGCATTTGTTGCTACAAGTATAATACTATCTGATCTATCTTGTTCAAGTAATTGCAGAAAAATATGAAGTACGTAATTGGTTGCTCTAATATCGTGATTCATATAATGTTCTAAACCTATTGCATGAAAGTAATCGAAAAAATAGACGCCGCGATTCTTGTGAATTACTGTGAAGAGCTCTTTAAGTTTTGCACTTGCGGCATCAGTCACAATCTTATCTATAAAAATTGTGTATAAAGGTAGATGTAATTCTCCTGCGATAATCCGGGCGGTCAGGCTCTTGCCTGTGCCAGATGCACCTCTTAAGAGGATCTTACGTCTTGGAGAAAGACCATGGGCGAGAATTTTTGCGCGTTCACGATATTCATGCAACAAATATTTAAGATCGTTTTTAAGCTGCACGTTTTGAATAAGTTCTCCAAGACGCTCCTCAGGCTTTAAAACAATTGAGATCTCATCCAAGATATCTTTAAGTGTCTTCTCATATGTTATTGAAGGATTGACTTGTGCTTTACTATTCTTTAAAAGCCTCTTAATTTCATGGGCAATAGCACCATGTCCACTTTGAGCTTCCTGGTCAGCAATCTGTAAGGCTGTCTTAAAAAAAAGATCTTTATCATTGTTATAAAATGCGCGGATCATGTCTACAAGTTGCACAGATGTTTCCATATTATCTCCATTGGCTCTTAACTAGACTTTTGAAATTTACGTATTAGTAACAATGTATTTGGTTGCAATTTGTTTTATTAGAATGTTTATTATTATTTTCATGATGCACACTATAGTATCGTTGGTAAAATTATTGATTATATTTGCTCCAATTTTTACGTAATATATGAATATAGACACAAGAGATTAAAAGATACGCTACTTTTTATACTCTTATGTTAAGCAATATGTAAATCATGCTTGATAAAATTATAAGTTTGCGTTTAGCTAAATTAAATCAGTAAATATGCAACTACTTTCGAGTGTAATAATAGATTCAAAAGCATTATCAATATTCATGAATCACATAATAAGTTTAATAACATATTTGTATAGACAAAATATTACACAATTTTTCATATGGTGGTACTATGTTATATTTTGAAAGTTTCGCTGATATAGAACTTGACAATTATTGCCTTGATGCAAGTCAACTACCACAAAGAAGAATGTGTAAACATTTTATACAGTATTTACAATCAACATTAAATCAAGCAGAAAACAAAATTGCAGTGTTATATGGGTTGTACTCGACAGGTAAATCAACTATGTTAAAACAGGGTGCAGCCCTTGTTGGTGGAAGAAAAGCTGTATTTATAAATATTAAAGATAAAACTGCAGATTTTATTAAAATAATTGAAAAGATTGAAGAATTTAAAAATGCAGGAAAAACTTATTTTTTTATTGATGAAATTACAATGCTTGAGGACTTTCCATATTTAATAAGTGCAATTGTAAAATTATGCGAAGAAAATTGTACATTTTCTTTGTCTGGAAATGATTCATTACAATTTTATTTAGCCAAAGATGAAGAATTGTATGATAAACATTTATTTTATCATACGACATTTCTTCCTTATATAGATTATAAACATATTAATAAATATAATCAAGTACAATGTTCAATGGATGATTATATTAAGATTACATCGAATTCAGCACGTCAGTCTGATCATATTCAAAAAAATAATGTGCATGATTATATCTATACAGCAATCGCTAGAAATATTTACAATACATTAAGTAGGCGCTTCAGTGGTGAAAATCTTGGGATTTTAAATAAATTATATGCTGAAAATA
>JAFTDU010000111.1 GCA_017454005.1 Desulfovibrionaceae bacterium
ACTAACTTGGCAGCCACACTAAGAGCCGGATGCGGGAATGCTGCAAGTCCGGATTCTGTGGGAGGGATGACAGGAAAATAAATTAATATATTGAACCTCAAATTCTTTATATAAATTTAATAACTGTCATCTCTACCCGACGACCGCCCATGCCTTTGTGCGGATCCAAACCAGCAAAACCTAAAAATAGTTCAGGAAATTTGCGCGTAAGCTCAACTATTCCCGCATTGGATGAGCCTAAATTTATAGGTCGTCACGCCCAATGACACAACCTTTGACCACATGGGCTTTCTCCAATTTGGCCACAATTGTCTCAATAGGTTCAGGCTTAGCTCTTGATTTATAATCGAAATATTCAAACATGTGACTAAAAACACCACCAGGTGTCAGCATCCCCTTAACAGCTTCCGGTGTGCTTGGGCGAAAACGAAAATCGATCATTGGATATTCAGGCATGATCTATTGCCTTAAGAATTTTATCTATTTGTGGAGCAAAATAGTTGGACAACCACGCTTAAATGTGCCGATTATCTTAAATTTCTGCTTCATGCGCACAAATGTAAGCAGAAACCCTGAGGCGAAAGTCTTACGCAGACTTGTACTATAATCTTGTGGTGCAGGTGCTACATATATTCAAGCTATTATTACGTTTCGCCTCAATGTTTGAACGTCGTTGTGCCATAGCCCAAGTTGTTCTTACCCTTTTTCGGGTCAGCCATTCAAAAATATCAGCGAAATGTAATATATATGTATGCATTTTTATACGATAGTGATATGGAAACGCACAATATTACTTTTACCGTTAATTGCGTGAACAAAAGATAGAGTAAGGTCAACCAAAGGCGAAAATCGGTAGGCCTTGAGTTGCGAGAAAGCTAACTCATCGGAAGAGACTGACAGCGTTCATGAATTTTCAGGCAAAACTAATAATATCGCTGAATCAATAATTAGAAAATAAATGAGACAGCGTTATAACATGCTATCTCTATACTATGAATATGAATTTTAGACATATGTGATATGCTAAGCATAAATCAATATTACATTTCACAGATATTTTTGAATGACTAACCAGAAAAAGGATCAGGACAACCTGGGCTCTGGCCTAATGACGTTTAAATATTTTGTTGAAACGTCATCTCGATATATTCAATTGGCATTTGATTGTGCTAAGAAAGAATTAAATTAATTACTTTTGCTTCTAAATTAGTGAACATTTACTAATCAGGGAAATTGTTGAATATTTTCTTATTACGCATCACATCTGAAAAAAATGGTTGATAATGTAGTGTTTGAGCAGAACGATACAATGTTCATGAATGTGTCGTCAAATGTAATACTTACCCAATGTATAAAAAGATGAAGAGATAAAAATACACTATATATTTTATATAATAAATTTAGATCACATATTATATATTTTACTATCAGAAGTGTTTAAATGAATAACTAAACATCTTTATACAAATATATACTAAAAAGTTGAACTATCTCAGGTCTCTTCACAATAGATTAATGCTTATTTTGAGTTACATGTAATAATTGTTATGCATAAAACAATTGATTATTTATAAATTATTGTAAGTATAATATTACACTTTTTGTTCATCAAAAAATCATCATCTCTTTTGTGAATAGATTGTAAAGATCAACTTAAGTAACATAGATATAAAACGTTAAGAGCACTGTTAATAAACTTACATCTTGGATGACATACACTATAAGAGATCTTGGCAAGCTCAAGCAGAGCATTGTCTCTATTCGTACATACTTTATTGATACATAAAGCATGCTCTCTGTGCTGCATCCAAGATCATTATCTTTTTTTTGCGGTTTTTAGAGGCCGTCAAAGAAACTTAACTTGGGCGCTATCTTATAAAAGTCAACTGACCTGCTTCATGAGATTGGCCTTGATGACCTGAGCCATAATCGATAGGGTATGGTTGTGGAGATCCAAGCATAAGAGCTGACAATGGCGCATGTTGGCTCTCAGATAAGCGTAAACGAAACCTATGTAAGGGCCGTAAATCACCAAAAACGACTGCTGCTAGGGGCGCAAACGCGCAAAATTCAGGCCTTGATATTTACGGAGTCTGCCCGCGGTCTCCGACCATGATCGTTTGTCCGGCTACAAAAAGGCGGCACTAGGGTTAGCAGCTGGCGGCTCAGGGCTTACAGATATTAAGGATGCTGCTCTTGCCTCAAACACAACGCAAATCAGCCGCTTTGGGTCGTAAGACCACTAGGAGTAATCGGTCACTTAGGAGTCAGTTGTCGGTTACCATTTGCTTGTGTCCAAAGTCTTTGTGCTCACTAATACCAATTGGCAAGCCAAAACCCTGGTAACTGAATCCTAAGTGCACAAAAAAATTTTATGCCTTATAACATCTCCAATCACAAGATTGGAGATGTTTTTTTATGTTGCAAAGGCATTTGTAGGTCATAGAAGCCCAATTTTTTGACAAAAAAATAAGGGATTACAGCCATTTGCCATAATCCCTTGAAATTTGTGGTACCGAGAGGGGGACTTGAACCCCCACAGCATTCGCCACTGCCACCTCAAGACAGCGTGTCTACCAGTTCCACCATCTCGGCACAAAAATATATGTATACTATCTCCAAAAAAAAAGCAAGCCCCTTGCGGTTACTGCATTTGGGTCAGTTTCTCCATATCTTCAGAAGATAGCAATTTATCAAGATCAAGCATAATCAATAAGCGGTCTTTCAGCTGCCCAACGCCGCTAATATAGTCGGAACCAATACCAGCCACAACAGGTGGTGGTGGTTCAACGGTGCTCGCAGGAATACGGAGTACCTCGGCTACAGCATCAACCACAAAACCAACGAGAATATTATTGATCACACAATCAATAATACGGGTATTTTTGTCATGAGATTTGGAGGCGAGATTAAAACGTCGCCGAAGATCTATAATGGGGATGACCTTACCACGCAAATTTATGACGCCTTCGACAAAGGATGGAGCACGAGGCACTTTGGTAATTTCCATGGTTCGAATAATTTCTTGAACCTTGAGAATATCCACTCCAAATTCTTCATCGCCGATACTAAATGTCACCAATTGCAATAGCTCGTCATCATGTTTTTTTATATCAGATTCCATGCTGGCTCCCTTTGAACAACGTTGAAGCGCCTCTAAACTCACTGAAAGATTCTCGTAGGCGGCCCAAAACCTTGTCCAAAAGACATGGGAATCAGGCGCAAGAGATGTACAGATCTAAGTTGACTTATGCACAGAACACACCAATTCAAATACGTTAAATCAATTTTTTTTGCAAGCTTTTTAGTGTGCGTAAAAATCAGTCGTCTTTTAGCATATTTTTTTTGCATTTGGCTCTCTACAAAGAAAATAGAGCGAAATTTACGGATAAGATTTTACATTTTTGATTGGAAAATTGTTTTAGAACCAAATGCAACAAAATATTCTTTCACATTAACTTTTCTTTGAATATATTTTTCCTATCATATTCAAAAATAGTTATAGCTAAAATACAGTTTAAATAGTTGTATAGCAGATTATCTTTTTGATTTGTAATTGAGAAAGTAATTTTTCTATTACTAATAATTCAACTTAATACTTTATTACTTTTAAATTTATCTTTATGTACATTAAGTTTATAAATCTTACAGTCAATACCTTACTAATTATTATCTTAGTAATTACTATCTTGGCAAATACTATCTATAACTTGCATGAAGGAAAATTTGTTCACTGTAAATACAATGTTATCTTTTCAAATACACTGAAGTTATGTATGAACAACCTGTCTAACACATAAAATCTTAAAAATCTGACATTTGTTAAGCTTTAAAAAAAGTTATCTTATCTAATTTTTTGTCATTGATAATTGTGTCTTGCCAAGATGTGCTTTTTCTGCCTGTCATTAATTTTGCAATGTTATTGATGCCTATGGAATCATTGATCTGGCAAGCAATAAGAGCGTTACAAAATCGATTACTGAGACTTTATCTTAAAAAATCATGATTTTGTTATTACGCAGAAGATCTGCTGTTAACGACTCTTAGCTATTGCTTGCTCAAAACTTTTCTTGAGTAAATCTGTGCCATAGACATCACGCAACACGATAGGATTGTGCGCATTGTCGCCTTTGGGGAAGATGGCAGTTAAGGGAATACTGTGGCTGCCGAGTTCTGTAAGCAAATAGGTCGCACTGGCATTGGCTTGGGTCAAATCAGCACGCACAAGCTCTATATCGGCCTTGGCTTGTAAATCTTTTAAGGTGTCATCGGTGAGGACGGTGCGCTCAACAAATTTGCAATTGGGACACCAATCAGCTGTGAATTCCACAATAATTAATTTTTTGCCAAGATGGGTCACAAATTGTTCAGAATTAAATTGTGTCCAGGTTAAGCGAGGTTGGCTAGGTTGTAAAATATAATTACAGGCCCAAATTAAGATACCTATGCCGCAAATGGCACCTAAGTATTTGCGTAATCTAGGCGCTGTGGGTCCACAGAATTGTCCCCAAAGCCAGGCCGCAAAAGAGAAGACAAGCAAAGCAATCAGAATGTGGATATATTTTTCAGAGGGTAAGATTGACAGCAGATAGAGGGAAGTGCCTAAGAGAAAAAAGCCCGCAATGTGCTCTAAGATATTCATCCAGGGGCCAGATTTGGGCAAAAGTAAGACGGTCTTAGGCCAGATGCAAAAGATCACATAAGGTAAAGCCATGCCCAAACCAACCGACCAAAAAACTAGCATTAAGGTCACTAAGGACTGAGTAAAGGCCCAACCAAGAACACCACCTAAGAGCGGTCCACTGCAGGGTGTTGCTAAAAATGTCGTCATAAACCCTGTTACAAAGGATTGGAACAGGGGGTTGCGGGTGTTTTCTTTGACTTTTAAGTCAATGACAGGTAGTGAAAAGACGCCTAACAGTGACAAGCCCATTAAGAAAATAATTACTAGCAAGATTAATAAGATCGTTTGATTTTGGAATAGCTGACCCCAGATGAGATCTAAACACCCTAATGTTACTGCTAAAACTGTAAAAAATGTAACAATGCCAATGGCAAAAGATAAATTATGTTCACGGAACAGGCGAATGCGTGTTTGTGGATTTTTATCGCCTATCAAGAGCAGACCTGTGATTTTAAAAGTTAACACAGGTAACACACAAGGCATAAAATTTAAGAGTAAACCAGCTAAAATGCCGAGCAAGATCGCTTGTTTTAAGGAATTAATCTCCCAGGCAGTGTCAGCATATTGGGGTGTTAAGCGTATGGAAAAATTGCTAGGTGGTGGGAGTAGTGTTTGGTCAGTCTTCTTTGGCAGGATCGATTGTAACACAGGATCCTGCTTGTTTATGGGCACGCTAGTCTTGAGTACTTGTTCCCTTAATTGATACCACGGTTGTTCTTTGGCAGCTTGGAGTTGAGTTGGGATATTGCCGTTTAATTCCTGATTAATAGGTGTACAGTTGCGTGTGGAACACAACAGCAAACTCAATTGCGCCGTGTAGGTTTGACCAAGACTATCAGGTGTTAAGGTCGCAAATAAATAGGTTTCACCTTCATAGACAAATACAGATGTATCTGGTGCAAATTGATCGCGTTGGGCGGCTCCTTTGGGATAAAAGATCTGCTCAATAGGTTTGTCAGCCACCATGAGGTCTAAGGTTGTCGGGCGCCCTGTATCAGATACCTCATGGGCGTAAGCATGACACCCAGCTGGAATTTGCAATCTAAGTGCACAAATAATCGCATTAGTATCTTGTGCAAAGAATACTTTAGCTGGAATTGATTTGGCGTACGCTGTTGGCAAAAAATTAAGCAAGATAATGCCAATCTCAAACAAGAGCAAAAGATATTTTGTGAGCATTGCTAGCATAAACTGCCTGTGTGCATTCAGTTACTTGAATTGTAGGTAGTTATAAAAAATGCAGATTTTCTCTACAAAGTATCAACCAGGAAGATGAAAACAATCTAATTCAATTAATCTATTCAGACTTAAAAGTTTTAATATCTTCTAAGTGATGTATATTTTGCGTATGATATTGTTTGTTATGCTATAGAGTAGTGCATGATAAATGTAAAAGTAAATACTTATAACATAAAATCAAATGTTCTTGACATATAATGTCGCTGCCTTATAGCATTTTCGTACAAGAGCACATCCTGTGCATATCGTCAATTTTTGGGCAGCAAGAAACAAAGGATCTTTTTGTGCAAGAATATGCTTTGCAAGATGAGGCTTGTGTTACCCTCTGTTTAGAGGTGGCCGATGTGACAAACTGTGCACATATATTGAGTGACGTCTCCAAGGCCCAGACACTTAAGCAGATCATCTGTTATTGTGAACCACATAATATGGCAGAAGTGCAGGCCATATTGCAGGATATACACAGACCCTGTCAACTATATACAGTAGCAGACCTAACTTTAAGTTGGATACATTATCAACATATGCTCCATGCCAAGCACGGGCACTATGTATGTTTTGTAGAAAGTTGTGTCAATTTAAGGGGCGAGCAGCTTGACTTGTTAGTGAACATCTTGCAAGCTCATCCCAAGCTTTTAGGTGTGAATCCCCTATTTATTGATGAGTCTCGGGCCAACAAGTCTGTGATTCTATCCCAAGGCATAGTCTTTGATAGTGAGTTGCAGATGCACTACTTGTGGGCAGGCTTTGAAGTACATCAGGTACCAAGCAAGTCCTTAGAGTCTATCCAGCTTGCCGACAGTCATGGCATCCTCTTGGCAGAGCAGGATTTAGAGCAACTGCCAGCGCAAGTGATAAATATTCCAGGCTTAGGGCGCCAAGGCCTGCTTCTAGCCTTACGGACACTCTATCCAGAACGTTTTTTTGCCGTAGCCCCACAGATTCTTGTGGGTGTTAGCAATCCCTACTCCTTTATCCAAATAGCTGCGCTATGGAATAGCTATGTCCACAGGGGACGCTTAGGCGAGGTTGTCACGAGTGACTATATGCAGCGTGTTCAGGACGCAGGTTATATTTATGGTGCAGATGATTGGCTAGTGGTGGGTCCCAGAGATTGTCTTAAGGAGTCTACTGCCACAGCCTGCATGCAGCATCCTGTCTATTTTTGGCAGTGGTTTACAGCGAGCATTAAGGATCATCCCCAAGAGCAAGCCTCTTTATTGGAACTTATACGTGGCTATCCAGCCTTATTGCCCCAGAGTTTTGCCTTTTATCAAAGTAGGTATACGCGCCTTAAGTCTTTTGCTGAAAGCCATAATTTGCCGCGTTTATTAGAAGATCTCAAAAGCTTTAAGCGCTATAAATTCCGTTTCCACGCTAAGTTGCGCCAATTTATGCGTGCCCTAGAACGCCTAGGTGTGTATCATGTGAGTTTGGCCCAATGTCAGGCCTCTTATGCGGCCTGGGTAGAGCTTGGGGAGAATGTAAGCAAAGTGCAGCCTGCACTAAGTGTGCAGGAACACCCAAGTATTGGTGTTTTAATGCCCATTTGGCGGCCAGAGCGAAATTTTTTAGAACAGGCTTTAAATAGTGTCTTGCGCCAAGATTATCAGAATTGGCAGCTCTGTCTTGTGGATGATGGATCCAAAGATGCTGAATTGACCGAGTATTTAGTGAACTATCAACGGCAGGATGCAAGGATAAAACTAACTACGCATGCCCAAAATAAAGGTATTGCCGCGGCTACCATGACAGCCTTAAGTCAGGCGGAAACAGCTTATGTAACCTGTGTGGATCAAGATGATGAACTTGCGCCTTATGCCTTGGGAGAAGTAGCAAAGGTTTTAGAAGAGAAAAAGCAGATTGGTTTTCTCTATAGTGATGAAGATCATATAGATAGCTATGGGGTTAGGCGCACACCGATTTTTCGCCATGCCTTTGCTTTTTATGATTTTTGTCCTGGGCACCTCAATGTTTTTGCCAAAGATCTAGTAGAAGCTGTGGGCGGCTGGCGCAGTGCTCTAGATGGCGCACAAGATCGTGATCTTGCATTGCGTGTAGCTGAACGCTTGAAGACAGAGGAGATTATGCATCTGCCGAAAATTTTATACCATTGGCGAGTGCATCCCAAGAGTAGTGCCGGTAGCGTGCAGGCAAAAGACTATGTTGATCAAGCCACAGAAAAGGTACTCTTGCAAGCTTGGCAGAGGCGAGCCCAACAGGTAGAACTTGTAGCAACATCTAAAAAGACCTTCTATCGCGTCAAACTAAACGGCCATATGCCTTCTGTGGGTTTAATCCTCTGGTATGATAGAGATAAAGAGCGTCCTTCTAACGATCTTTTAAAGTGCACACAGATAAAGTTTGAAAATATTCACCATGTAGCGCTGCAAACTAAGAGTTTAGCGCAAGCTATCAATAAAATTGCCAAAGAGAGTACTGCCGAGATTATTTGGGTTTATAGGGCTTGCTTAATACCCAAAGCTAATAGTGATCTACGCCAATTAGTGTATCTAGCGGCTTTGCCAGATATAGGACTTGTGGGTGGAACTTTGTGGCAAGAAAATTATGTGTGGCATACGGGGCTTGTGCCAAGCGAAGCTGGCGCAGCTTTCCCGCAATTCTATGGTTTAGAAGAAGCCTTTTTTGATCAAGTGGCCCATGGGAGTTTATTGCTCGATCAACAGACTTTGGCGCCAGATTGGGCTTGCTTTGCCGTGCAACGCGAGCACTTAATTGGCCTTAAGGGGTTAGACCCAGAGTTTGGGGCGGATGCCCTGACCGATTTGGGCTTGCGATTCACAGAGCATGGTTTGACCAATTTAATCGCCGCCTGGGCTCATTTGCTAGTGCCAAAAGACTATGGGACACCAAATCTTGCAGCACCCAATGCCGCTTTTGCTAATAAATGGACAGCATATTTGCAGACACACCCATTGCGTAATGCCCAACTTGTGCGTGCAGGCTATGCTTTTAGACTTGCCTTTTAAGTTTAAGGCTAGTGAGGGGTAAGTGCAAACAGGGGCTTGGCGACTTAAAAAATGAACTCACGTTGAGATCTTCGTGTAAAGAACGCTTTATGTTAAGCAATTATTGATTATCTCGAATATCTATTAATAATAATTTTCACTCTTTCTTTGCTTGTCCAAGAGTGTGACCATTAACATGTTTTTAGCAAAAGTGTTTTTGTGTGATCTAATATTATCTGAACAATCCATTAACATAATACCACAAGAACTCATATATTTTTGATGTATTCAATCAAGATATATATAGACAGTATTATAATTAAATCAATTATGATAAAAGTGTATACTTTTTAGTCTAATGTAATAACCATGATATTTAAATCAATGAATAATAAATCTTATTATTCTTTAACTATGTCTCTAAATCAATTATTAATTAAAATCCACACCCCTTGATGAGGTGTGGATTTTTATAAATTTATCAAGAAATTTAACGATTTGTTAAAATGTATGAATAAATTTTGTAAATGGTAATCTATGAAACTAACACAAGCGTATTCTACATGACACAATGTTAAGAAACAATAGAACTACCTCTAAAACTAATACTCAAGATTTCGTAGGTTACGCGACCACGCGGAATATTAATTGTCACCTCATCGCCTTCTTCTTTACCAAGCAAGGCCTTGCCCACAGGTGACACAAAAGAGATGGAGCCTTTAGCAGGATCTGCTTCATCGGGACCTAAAATAGAATAAGTCTTTTTTTCGCCGTTTTCGACATCTTCTAGTTCCACGGTACAGCCGAAAACTACCTTGTCGCCTGAAAGCTCATCGAGATTGACCTGCTTATATTGGCCTAAGCGTGATTCAATATATTTAATCCGCGCTTCGACCATACCTTGGCGTTCCCGTGCGGCATCATAACCAGCATTTTCGCTTAAATCACCTTCTTCACGAGCTTCTTTGATGGCTTGCACAATTGCTGGCCGTTCGCTTTTGAGGCGTTCAAGCTCTTGTTCCATCTTTTTGTAACCCTGAATGGAAATGGGCATTGTAGACATTGCGTTAATCCTTTTGACAAAAAAAAGTGCCCCGCCGCGGAACGACGGAAGCGTTTTTTTCCCTTAAGCGGGGAGTATATTATTATCTACTGTTTTCTGCTCTAAGCAAAAAAAGAGCTTCCACAAAGCTCCTGCCGGAAGTTTTGTGGAAGGTTCTATATGCGTAATTTGCAGAGGAATATGTGAGCTACGACAAAAAGCTCAATTTAGTTCTTACAAGGTGGCAAGTCAAGGAAACGAGGCTTGCCATTTTTTTGAGCAACATAAGGAATAAACTGTAGTTTATTTCAATTATACTTGTATTTAAATATATTACAATTTAGCTATAGTTATATTGTTTAAGCACGATTATCTCAGAAATTTAAATGCATAATATTAATTACTAAGATGTAATATACGTAGTTA
>JAFTDU010000112.1 GCA_017454005.1 Desulfovibrionaceae bacterium
ATATATATTAATATAATTTTACTTTAGTTTTTAGTTTCATACATATTTTCTAATGATCCTATACATCCTTTTCTGATAATTTGACGATTTTTAAATTGAAAAAAATGATATGATTCAATAGATTGAGCATCGATCTTATTAACCTCACTAATTTTTTCTTCAATACTCATATCACTTTTTAATATTGGTGCTAACATATTTACATATTTATCCAACCATTTTGATTGCAATAATTTAGAAATTATATCGTCTTTAAATCTGTATCTAATAATCCGTGCAGGAGATCCACATGCGATTGCATATGGAGGTATATCTTTTGTACATACTGAAATAGCGCCAACCACCGCACCTGTACCAATGGTGACCCCTTGCTTAATAAAAACTCCATCACCTATCCAAACATCATGACTTAAAATCACACAATAATGCGATTGATGACAAAAATGATAAATATCTCTATTACTAAAAAATGAATGCGTTGATAAATTGTCAACATCATGTATACCCAAGCCAAAGTCTATATTTCTACCGATAGAACAATATCTTCCAATTTTTACTCTAGATCTCACAAATCCTGAATTAATATAGGAATGTAATCCTATTATTAATTCTATATTTGTAATTCCAACGTTATCTTCTGTAATAATTATACCACTGTATGGTAATGGATTAATATTTATCATTTTTCTCCTATACAAGATAAAACATAATACATATAATTTTGTATTATGTTTTATCTTGTTATAAAACATGATAATTTTAGTATATAATATATTAGTGTTTAATTATTAACTGTTCTGCATGATTTAAATCCACAAGAATCTGCATCTGATTTACGTCTTAACTAGGGATGTAATTTTTTGAATTCTGGAAAGAATATTTAGAAACTCATTATTTTTTTCATAAAATTGCTTTTTAAATATTTAGTCATCTATAGAATATTTTTTGCACCATATTCAATCTGTGTACATAAATCTTAAAAACTCACTCTAAATTACTATGTACTCGACAATAAAAATTGAAAAAATGTACACACACTACTTTATCATTATAAAAAAATGATATTTACTGTGATATTAACTATAGCAGTAAAGTGACATAAGAGTAGTGCAGAATTGAATTTATGGAAAACTATTTTTGTTGATTTTAGCAAAACTCTATGTTTGGCGTGAAATCTTTACATAGCTAAAATTTTTTACATAACTTGTATTAAAGTAGACTTGTCATAATACAACGCTAATACATTTCTGCTTTCGAATTTGTTCTCGCAAGCTCAAAAGTATAAATTATTCTTACATAAGTTATTTCAAATACATAATTATCTAAAATATCGAAATTTTTATGAATAAATAGAATTGAATTTTGATTACAATTTATCAACAATGTACAAAAAAGAGTATTTTGTTTTATTAAATATAAATGTGTGAAATAGTAATCTATTTTATTTTATAATGTAAACATTCTTGTTTTTATAAGTTAGCTAACATCAAACATGGTATTTCTAAACAGATCTTTATGCGTTTCAATAAGATCTTGCAACATATGAGAGCGCATTGTGTAAATTACGCTCTACGTTAGAACTTGTCAAATTTAGTGTTTAGATATGTTGCAAGCTCCAATTTTCAATCTGCCCAAACAAGCTGAGGTCCATGTGACAAAGGTCAACGGCAATTTTTTAAAGTTGCAAAGCAACTACCTGTTTGTGGATATTGCACGTAAAGTTGCAGCCTTTAAAGAAAAGCATCCTGAAAAACGTGTTATTAGTTTAGGTATTGGCGATGTAACACAGCCACTAGTCCCTGCAGTGATTTCTGCCTTGCACGCTGCCGTAGACGAGATGGCCCAAAGCAGCACTTTCCATGGTTATGGGCCAGAACAAGGTTACGCTTTTCTGCGTGAAGCCATCGCCCAACATGATTACCAAAAACGTAATATTGCCATTAAGGCCGACGATATTTTTATTAGTGATGGTGCCAAATCAGATCTCGGCAATTTCCAAGAAATATTTGATAGCGAAGCCATAGTGGCAGTCACAGATCCTGTCTATCCTGTATATGTAGACTCAAATGTCATGGCAGGCCGCGCTGGTACTTTTGAAGATGCCAGGTGGCAGCGCATTATCTATCTGCCCTGCACCAAAGAAAATGCCTTTGTGCCAGAGTTGCCTAAGACTAAACCTGATCTTATTTATCTCTGTTATCCCAATAATCCAACAGGTACAGTGCTTCCCAAAGAAGCTCTCAAGACGTGGGTTGATTATGCGTTGCGCGAGCACTGTGTCATCTTATATGATTCAGCCTACGAGGCCTATATTCAAGATGCTAATGTCTGCCACAGTATCTATGAAATCCCTGGTGCCGAACAGGTAGCTGTGGAATTCCGCAGTTTTTCTAAAACTGCTGGGTTTACAGGGCTCAGGTGTGCCTACACTGTTGTGCCTGAGAGTTTACAAGTTCAAGATGGGAAGGGCGGAAACGTCCAATTAAAAGCCATCTGGAACCGCAGACAATGTACCAAATACAATGGTTGTCCTTACATTGTGCAAAAAGCTGCAGCGAGTGTATATACACAAGAAGGGCAACAACAAATTAAAAACGTCATCAATATTTACCACAATAATGCCAAATCCTTAGCCCAAGCTTTACAAGCCATGGGACTTGAAGTCTATGGCGGGGTCAATGCACCCTATATCTGGGTACATGTACCACAAAAATCGACTAGTTGGGACTTTTTCCATCAACTCTTAGAGCAAGCGGCTTTAATTTGTACGCCAGGTGTGGGTTTTGGTAAAAGTGGTGAAGGCTATGTACGCTTGACTGCTTTTGGGTCAAAAGAAGATACAGCTGAAGCTATTGAACGCATGCGTAAGCTGTAATTTTATCTCTTTTTTTTATCTTCGTTCTCTAGGGGAGGATTAAAGGAGTAGTATGGAATCTCAAGAAAATTCAATGCAAAATTTAGCTGACATCATTGCTCGTGTGCGTAAAGCGCAAAGTGTATATGCTCATTTTAGCCAAGAGCAAGTCAACATTATCTTCCATCATGCCGCAGCTCAAGCCACTGCCAATCGTATTGCCTTGGCTAAGATGGCCGTTGAAGAAACCGGTATGGGTATTTTAGAAGATAAAGTGATTAAGAATCATTTTTCTTCAGAATATATTTACAATCAATATAAAGATACAAAAACCTGCGGTATCATTGAAGATGATCCGGTGTCTGGCTTTCGCAAAATTGCTGCTCCCTTAGGGATTGTGGCAGGGATTATTCCAACCACTAATCCCACCTCTACCACAATTTTTAAAGCCTTGTTAGCCTTAAAAACGCGCAATGGTATCATCTTCTCACCCCATCCACGTGCCAATCGTTCCACAAGAACAGCAGCTTTATTAATTTTAAATGCAGCTGTTGAGGCTGGTGCCCCAGCTGATATTATTGCCTGCCTAGATAACCCATCACTTGATGAGACCCATTATCTCATGAGCCATGTCAACTTGATTTTGGCTACAGGTGGTCCTGGCATGGTCAAGGCTGCCTATAGTTCGGGTTCTCCTGCCATTGGGGTTGGATCTGGCAATACGCCTGTTGTTATTGACAGTACAGCCGATATCAAAATGGCAGTTAACTCTATTCTACTCAGTAAAACCTTTGATAATGGGTTAATTTGTGCATCTGAGCAAACTTTAGTTGTCGAAGAACCTATTGCTGATGCCTTAAAAGAAGAATTTATTGAGCGTGGTGCCTGGTTTGCTAATCCTGAAGAAGCCGAACGTTTAGCGCAAGTTATCTTCAAAGACGGGCATCTAAATAATGCCATTGTGGGCCAATCTGCTGCTAAAATTGCCTCTATGGCCGGTATTACGCTCTCTGAAGACACTAAAGTCTTAATTGCTGAACGGGCCCAAATCAATCCTCTTGATCCCTTTGCCCATGAAAAACTCTCGCCTGTCTTAGGTTTCTATCGCGTACCTAACTTTGCTACAGCTGTAGAGTGGGCGCAAAGGTTAGTGGAGTTGGGTGGAGCAGGGCACACATCGGTGCTCTACACCAAAGAGAGCAATGCCCCACATATTGAATTGTTCCAAAAGACACTCACAACAGGAAGAGTGCTTATCAATATGCCTGCTTCCCAAGGGGCCATTGGAGATGTTTATAACTTCAAGATTGCTCCATCGTTGACCTTAGGTTGTGGCAGCTGGGGTGGCAATTCGGTCAGTGAAAATATCGGGGTCAAACATCTCATGAATGTCAAGTCTGTGGCCATGCGGCGGGAAAACATGCTCTGGTTTAGAGTGCCACCCAAGATTTACTTTAAATTGGGGGCCTTAGGACCTGCGCTTGAAGAATATAAAGATCGCCACCGGGCTTGCATTATCACTGATAAAACCATGGTGACACTGGGGCATGCCGATCGTGTAACCCAAGCCTTGACTGACCTTGGCATGGAAGTACGTATCTTCTCTGACGTCAATCCTGATCCCGATATCAGCACAGCAATGAAGGCCTTGGAGCTTGTAAACTCCTTTAAACCTGACATCTTTATTGCACTCGGTGGTGGTTCACCCATGGATGCCGCCAAAATTGTTTGGCTGCTTTATGAAGTGCCTGACATTAAGTTTGATGATATTGCCTTACGCTTCATGGATATCCGTAAACGTATTGTGTCCTTCCCGGATCTCCACAAAAAAGCAGTTATGGTAGCAATTCCAACAACTTCAGGCACTGGTAGTGAAGTTACGCCTTTTGCCGTCATCACCAATGATGCCACAGGTGTGAAGTATCCTGTGACCGATTATGCCTTAACGCCTGATATGGCGATTGTGGATCCAGAATTTGTCATTGATCTGCCCAAATCTCTTATTGCCAATGCCGGTTTAGATGTCTTAACCCATGGTATTGAGGCCTATACATCGACTATGGCCACAAACTTTGCTGATGGGCAGGCCCTAGAAGCCATTCGCTTGATCTTCAAATATCTCAGGCGTTCCTATGCTGGTGGCGAGGATCGGCTTATCCCCAGAGAAAAGGTGCACTATGCTGCTACAATGGCTGGCATGGCCTTTGCGAATGCTTTCCTTGGTGTATGCCACTCCATGGCCCATGCCCTAGGTTCCTTCTTGCATCTGCCCCATGGTTTAGCCAATGCGCTATTATTATCCTATGTCATTGAATATAACGCCACAGATAAGCCGACCAAGCAAGGCATGATGCCCCAGTATAAATATCCTTGGGTCAAAGGTCGTTACGCCCGCATTGCTGATATGCTGCACTTAGCTGACGATATTCATGGTGATAGTCCTGAAGACAGGTGGCTTAAGACAGCGCGTCTTGTGCAAGCCATTGAACAATTGAAAAAGGATGTGCAGATTCCTGCATCAATTAGAGACGCTGGTGTTGCCGAAAATGATTTCCTAGATCTTCTTGATAAGATGAGCGAACAAGCCTTTGATGATCAATGCACCAGCGCCAACCCCCGTTATCCCTTAATTAGTGAAATTAAAGATCTCTACCGTAAAGCCTATTATGGCGAAACCTTACGCTCTTTCCAAAACTAAATAATCCGCTTAAAGCCCAAGAAGCTCGTTTCTTGGGCTTTATTATCAAAAGCACTTTTCTTTGCTCTTATTCAAGCTCACAAATCATGATCTGCTTCTCTAACCGTGCGGAATAATATAAAGCAAGCTTTTGGTTTCAAGAACATGTCATGCTCTTAAGGCTTTCATATAAGTGCAAGATCTTTCATCTTTTTGCTCGCAATCTAACATCTTACCTTTTGCCAAAATATTTGAATATTATGCCTTTAGAGAATATGTGATCTTGACGCGTCCTAGATTTAGGTTTTCAAAAAATCTTGCCAATAAGATCCATCTTTCCACTTTTTTAGCATTTTTTAGGAGCACAACCCATGCCTGTCGCCCCAAATAGAGATCCTGACAGCAACGGTTTTTTCGGCGCTTTCGGTGGCCAATATGTTCCCAAAGCCCTCAAACAACGTCTGGATGAGGTTAGTGTGGCCCTGGAACGCGCCGAACAAGATCCTGCTTTTATGCAAGAATTTCGCAACCTTTGTACCCACTACTCAGGTCGACCCACACCTGTGTTTTTTTGTGCCAATCTCAGCGCCAAACTTGGTGGCGCCCAAATCTGGCTCAAACGCGAGGATCTTAATCATTTAGGCGCACACAAGATCAATAATACCTTGGGGCAATGTCTTTTGGCTAAACGCATGGGCAAAAAGCGCGTCATTGCAGAAACTGGTGCCGGACAGCATGGTGTCGCCACAGCTGCGTCTGCCGCCTTGTTAGGCTTAGAGTGCACTATCTATATGGGTGAAGTAGACATCGCACGTCAGCACTTAAATGTGATGCGCATGAAAATGCTCAATGCCCATGTCAAGGTTGCCATGAGTGGCCAACGTACGCTTAAAGAAGCTGTCGATGAGGCCTTAGGTGAGTGGATGAAAGATCCTGACATGTTTTATGTCTTAGGCTCTGCTGTAGGCCCCCATCCTTATCCTTATATGGTGCGCCGTTTTCAAAGTATCATAGGCCAAGAAGCCCGGGAACAGATGCTAACAGAAACTGGCAAATTGCCTAATGCCTGTATTGCATGTGTAGGTGGTGGCTCCAATGCCATTGGTCTCTTTACGGCATTTTTAGATGATGCCAATGTGGCCTTAATTGGTGTTGAGCCAGGTGGCAAAGGCAAAGCTTATGGCCAACATGCAGCTTCCTTATGTCTTGGAGAACCTGGCATTATGCATGGTTTTAACTCCTATATGATCAAAAATGCGCAAGGTGAACCTGGGGAGGTCTACTCCATTTCTGCAGGTCTTGATTACCCATCTGTAGGTCCAGAACACGCCTTACTCAAAGAACAAGGCCGGGCAAGTTATGTGTGCATCTCAGATCAAGAAGCTCTTGACGCCTTTTTTATGCTCTCACACTATGAGGGCATAATTCCGGCCCTCGAATCTTCGCATGCCTTAGCCCATGCCATCAAAATTGCACCGAAAAGCAAGAATGACACCATCTTACTTGTCAATCTTTCGGGACGTGGCGACAAGGATGTAGCGCAAGTTGAGCAGTTAATGGCAACAAAATCTTAAGTGTTCACTAATAGATTTATTTATCGATAATGCAAAGGTATCGCTTGCTACTCTTGAATAATAAAAGAAGCACGTGAATCTTTTATGAAGATTACATATTACATTGTGAAATATAAGTTCCTGATGTGTGTGAAGAGTAATCTCTAACACATGAGCCTAGTTTACTTGTGTCATGTATCCAATTTATATTTGATTACGATTAACTATGGTTATTGTTTAAATTATAAATTAAGTTTAAGTTTAAGTTTTAAATAGAAGTCTATATATTTGCATAATTGTTAACTATTACTATATTATCCAATCTCTATTTAGCCATAATGAAAAAACTAATTATGTTTATTTGAAATAGAAGAATCTTTATAGCA
>JAFTDU010000113.1 GCA_017454005.1 Desulfovibrionaceae bacterium
TCATAATTAAAAAATGGATTATAAATTTTAGCACTAAACATATCATATAAAGTGGAAATTGTGTGAAAGGTACTTATAAATTTTTTATAAAAAATTTAGAAATCAAAATGAACATTTTTCGCCCCCCAGTTTAACGCTTGGTATAATTTCGCGCTACACTAAAAAAAGTAGCGCACGCATTTCTAATCATCTAACTTCTAAAGGTTACAAGCTTATGGGATTGAAAGTATTACCCAAACTTCTCTGTCTAGTTGTCTACTTGCTTGTGGGGTTAAGCATAGCCCACGCTCAGGATGTACCCAAAGGCAATACGCGCTTTGAGTCATTTAGCCAAGTAAAAAAATTATTGTTGCAAGACGTATGGTTTGATCACCGCCAAACCATCTATTGCCAAGCATCCTTTGATGCTGCCAAAAATGTGACCCTCCCCGCAGGCTTTACTACACCTAAGCATCATAAGCGTAGCAAAAAAATCGAATGGGCAACATATGGCGCGTAGTACCAGCATACCCTTTGTATCTTGAAAGAGATGCAAACTCAGTGTTAATTGCTTGTAATCCCTAAAGCCTTACACCTAAACAGTAATCTGAAAAGATAAGCTGAAGATAAATCTTGCGGTGCGAAAGCAAAAAAAACGTAAGGATGGCATAAGGTGAAAAAAAGCATCTTGCAAGCACCGGCTTAAAGATGTCCTAAGTGCTCTAAGAATGGGTGTTTAGCAGGGAAAGCCCTAAGTTCGCATGTCGAATATGGGATACCTCCAACGACTATCTCCTTGAGGGAGAGTAAAGCAGGAAGCCTACGCCTGAAGAAAAATACTGCTCCTGTTTTGCAGGGTGAAGATATAGTCTGCTCTCATGTGAAAGCATGAGCTGTCTACTAGACGGCATTAGAAGTTGCGTTCTAATGTGAACACATACACATAGGTGACATTGTTTAACCTGTCACCAACATGTTTTAATGGAACATGCTGTACCTACAGAAAACTTTGGACGAGCCTTTGTTGAATGGCGCGAAGGCCATCCCCAATGTATTGATCGTCACGGTAAACCGTTTAAAGGCCGCAACTGTGCGCAAAAGGTCAATCTCGAATACCGCCGCATGCAGGCCGATATGTATAACCTTTTTCCAGCCATTGGCGCTGTCAATGCCGAGCGCTCCAATTTTAACTATGCGGAGCTGCCTGACCAGCCAAATGCCTTTGGCAGTTGCCCCATGAAAATTGCTGACCGCAAGGCTGAGCCCCCGCAATGGGCTAAAGGCGAATTAGCCCGTGCTGCCCTCTACCTCGACTGGGCCTATGCCCCACTCTATAGATTGAGTAAACAGCAGAAACAATTATTTTTAGCCTGGCATAAGCAATATAAGGTTTCAGAGTGGGTTAGCTAAAAGACAACCCTTTACATCTTGTGAGAGGTGTAAACTCAACGTTAAATGCTTTGAATCCCTAAAGCCTTACACCGAAACAGTAATCTGAAAAGATAAGCTGAAGATAAATCTTAAGGTGCGAAAGCAAAAAAAACGTAAGGATGGCATAAGGTGCAACACAAGCGGAAATCCGTCCTAAGTGCCATAAATAATGGGTATTTAGCAGGAACAGTCCTAAACTCTTATTGTAAAGAGCATGGAAGACCCCCAACGACTATCTCCTTGAGGGAGAGTAAAACAGGAAGCCTACGCCTGAAGAAAAATGTTGCGCCAAGATTATTTGGCTGAAGATATAGTCTGCACTCATGTGAAAGCATGAGAGGTCTGCAATAAATGTAAGACTGCGTTAAAAGTTGCGTTTTAACGTGAACACGCTCAAGAGATTCAAGTGGCTACCTTTAATCTTCGGCAGTTATCTTTGCTAAACTTAAAAATTAACTATCTTTTTGCCCAAATTTACATTTTGCAAGACAAAATCTGTCGAAAGCTATTCCCACCCCAAAAAAGCGCGTAGAGGTCGCTACTTTAATCTCATTGATCACAATGGAATGTCGTAAAGCTCAACGCATTCAAGCTCTGCAGGGCAATGCCAACCCCTTTATCACAGAATTTTGCAAATAAGGGCTTTGCGCCTCTAGAGTTTGGACCCTAATCTCGACATTTGCTTGAATTAGGCATACAGCGTAAAATAGCTAATTCAAGCAAGCTTAAGTGCTTTCGTGTTTCACGAAAGCTCTATATTTTTTCTCCCCGCGGAGGTCTTATGCAATTTTTCTTTGACAAGGCAAGCTGTCAAAACACTCGCCGGGCGCTACGCCATGAATGGCTCTTGACAAATGGGCTTGGTGACTATGCAGCAAGCAGTATTTTGTGCTGCAATACTCGTAAATATCATGGCCTATTTGTGAAAGCCACGCCCATGGGGCGCTGCGTACTCTTGTCTACGCTCGAAGAATCCTTGTGCAGAGAAGACCGCGAGTTTGCCTTTTCCACGCGTCAGCATCCCATGACCATGTATCCCAAGGGCTACGATTTTCAGGAATGCTTCGTCCAAAAAAATTGGCCTGTGTTTCGTTACCGTATGGGCAATACGACAATCACACGGGAAATTTTGCTTGTGCAAAACAAAAGTCAGCTCGTTATCCGCTGGCTTTTGGAAGGCAATGGCATTTTGCCCTCCCAACTGCGTTTAAAACCCCTCTTAAATTATCGCAATTTCCATGCCTTAACCCAGCAAAATGACGCTGTAAACCCCAACTGTAAATCCATCTATTCTGGCTTCCAACTCTGTTTATATCAGGGCATGCCCAAGCTGTGCTTCCAAACCAGTTCGCATTTTAGCTTTAAACCCCAACCTACATGGTATAAGAATGTAGAATATATGCTAGAACATGAACGGGGTTTTCCGTTTACCGAAGACCTCTTTATGCCTGGCATCTTGGATTTAGCAATTCCAAGCGTTGGGGCACATTACCTAGTTGTAGGTACAGATCCAATCCTTGAGGATTCCCCTGAACAGATTTGGCGGCGTGAAACCCAAGCTCTAGAGGCCATAACTATTTCTGATAGTGATGATGTGGCATCACATTTAAAACATGTTGGCAAACAGTTCCTTGTTAAAGATCAACAAGGACGTCATACCATCATCGCAGGCTATCCTTGGTTTGATGCCTGGGGTCGTGACACCCTCATTGCCTTGCCAGGTCTGACCTTCTATTCCAAACGTTCGGAATTTGGGCGCAAAGCCTTGATGCAAATTACCCAAAGCATGCGTAATGGCTTGATTCCCAACATGTTTGGCGCCGATGGTAAGGACTCCTACAATTCTGTGGATGCATCCTTATGGTTTGCTGTAGCCGTCCAAGCTTACATCGAAATGGATCAAGAAAAAGATTATGGCTGGATGCGTAAATACATTTGGCCAGCCTTAAGATCGATTGTAAATGGCTACAGAAATGGACCTGGCTTTGACGTCTATATTGATGATGAGTGTTTGCTCCACGCAGGCAATCAACACACCCAATTGACCTGGATGGATGCCATGGCCCAAGGCCGTCCCGTTACCCCGCGCCATGGCTGTGCCGTAGAATTAAATGCGTTGTGGTATAATACACTTGAATTATATCAGCGCATGGCCAAATTCTTTAATATCCCTGACGTAGATGAACGCGCATGTCTTAAAGAGATGCGGAAAAATTTCCTCAAACGTTTTTATATTGATCAAGAAGCTGGCTATTTAGGCGATTGTTATCGCGATGGTTATCTTGATAAATCTATTCGGCCAAACCAAATCTTTGCCGTGTCTTTAAAATACTCGATCTTACCTGAAGAATATCAGGTTAAAGTCGTGAACTGTGTCAAGAATAACCTCTTAACACCTTTTGGTCTCCGCACCCTTGCCCCCGAAGATCCCAATTTCCATAGCCGTTATGAAGGTAGCCCGGATCAACGTGATGCCAGTTACCACCAAGGCACCGTATGGCCGTGGCTTTTGGGCCATTATACCGATGCTTTGATTAAGGTCTCATGGGATGTGGAACAAAAAATCCATGAGCTACTTGAAACCGTAACTCCTCTACTCTCGACACATCTGTTAGATGCAGGTGTTGGCACCATTTCCGAAATCTTTGATGCCGCCCCGCCCTATCGCCCCAATGGTTGTGTTGCGCAGGCTTGGAGTGTAGCTGAATGCATTAGGATGTTGGCCTTGGCCCGCAAACATGCTCCAGGCATCTACGCTAACTTTGAGCAAAAAGCATTACAACGCTTACGCAAACCCAGCGATGACTCTGTAGGTCGTGGTCACATTCTCTAAACTTGACAAATGACCATAATTACTCTTGTTAAAGATTTGCCCTATTTAGCATTATTTAAGGAGGATGCTAGTCGTTCAACTTACCACACAAAGAAATTTATCTTTATTGTAGAAAATAATCTGAAAGTATTTGCAGCTTATTTTCTTGTTAGTTGGAGTGGATCGCCACAGTTAACTGGTGCAAGGGACATTTGCCTCTCCCAGTTAAGGTAAGAACTTGCCGGACTGTGTTGATCCGCTTAAGTCGTTTTTTTACACACTAGATGTTTAACCTTATTAGTTTGCATCATAAAGAGAACTTTCCGCTGGTGAAAGTAAGTTAGATGGGTATTATTTTATGCAGATCTTGATGCTTGGCTGGGAATTTCCGCCACATATTAGTGGTGGACTTGGCACAGCTTGTTTTGGAATGACACAGGCCCTCGCCCAAAAAGGGGCACACGTCATTTTTGTCTTGCCGAAGACAAGACGAGGCGGCGATCCGGGTTTTCTCTCCCTAAGATCAGCCTCAGGAACCACCATTACCTATGACACTGCCCAGCGTCTCGAGATGGCTGGTGACACCCTTTGGCAAGACCACATCCGGTTTATGCCCATTATGAGCCCCTTGACCCCTTATCTTACACCTGAAGCCTACACTCAAGCGCTGCACGACCTCAGACAAAGCTCTCACACTACAACCACGACTCAACTGCTTCACGGCTCTTTCACCTATAATCTTGAAGGCGGTTATGGCCCCAACCTCATGGAAGAGGTCTACAGATACAGTCGCTTAGCTGCTGCCATCGCCCTCAATGAACATTTTGATGTCATCCATGCCCATGACTGGATGACCTATCCAGCTGCCCTTTTAGCCAAAGCACTTACTGGTAAACCTCTTGTGTGTCACATTCACGCTACAGAATATGACCGCAGTGGTGAAAATATTAATACAAACGTGGCCTCCATTGAACGTGCTGGCCTCTTAGGTGCTGACCGCGTTGTAGCAGTAAGTCGTCTCACTCGTGACCTCGTAGTTCAACGTTACGGTGTGCCCAGAGAGAAGGTTACAGTGGTTTATAATGCTGTAACACGTCCGCAAATTGAACACCACTATGTCATTCCCCCAAGATTACGTCACGAAAAACGTGTCCTTTTCTTGGGTAGAGTCACCTACCAAAAGGGCCCTGAATACTTCATGGAAGCGGCCCGTTTGGTGCTCCAAAAAATTCCTCATGTGCGTTTCTACATGGCTGGCAGTGGCGATATGCTGCCAGGGCTCATCCGCCGAGCTTCCCAATTACGTATTGGCCGCCGCTTCCATTTTGCCGGCTTTTTACGGGGCGAAGAGGTCAACCGCATGTTTGCCTTATCCGATCTCTATGTCATGCCCTCAGTCTCCGAACCCTTTGGCATCACCCCTCTAGAAGCCATGCTTTATGACGTACCTGTGCTCTTATCACGGCAATCTGGGGTCTCGGAAATTCTGCATCACGCCTTAAAAGCCGACTTCTGGGATACGCGGGATATGGCTGATAAAATCTGCGCTGTCTTGCAGCATCCTGCGCTTGCTTCAGAGATCGTTCAAAACTGCCGCGAAGAAATGAAAACGATTCGTTGGGAAAATGCTGCTGAGCAACTTTTGACGGTCTATGAAGATCTTGTGGGAGGTCACTAATGGCTGCGATTTGTCTGTGTTTTGCCATCCATGAGCCGTTTTTCTTACGGCGCTACACCATTTTTGATGTAAATCAAGACAGCGTTTATGAAGACGATGATCGCAGTTGTAATCATGTAATTAGCTTGGCGCAAAATTGTTATTTGCCCATGACAGAGTTACTGTATAAACTTTTTAAACGCTATGAAGATGCTTTTAAAATTAGTTTTACTGTATCGTCATCTGCCATAGACTTATTTGAACAATATGTACCTGAAGTTCTCGAAAGTTTAAAAGTCTTAGGACAAACAGGCTGCGTAGAATTTATCACAGAAACTGCACCGCACAGTTTGGCATTCCTCTACTCTAAAGACGAATTTGTGCGTCAAGTCAAAGCGCAAAATGCTCGCTTGGAACAGGTCTTTGGGCAAAAACCCACGACATTTAGACATACAGAACTACTCTTCAATAATGATGTTGCCCAAAGTCTAGGGCAATTGGGTCTCTATACAGTTTTAGCAGAAGGCACACGGGAAATACTTGGCTGGCGCAACACCAATTATGTGTATAATTCAACTAAAGATCCTAAGGTCAATATTTTATTGCGCAACGGCAGACTTTCAGGCGACCTCAGTACCCGCTTTAGCCAAGAGACTTGGGATCAATGGCCCTTGACCGCTGAAAAGTTTGCCACCTGGTGCCGGGCCATCAAATCCGCTGACTGCATTAATATTTTTGGCGACTTCCATGTCTTTGGCTTACGCCATCCCAAAGAAAGTGGTATCTTCAAATTTATGGAAGCTCTCCCAGGCGCTATTTTAGACAGTCCTGGTTTGCGCTTCATGACCCCTAGGGAAGTTGTCGCCACCTATGAGCCTAAAGATAGTTTGGATGTCCCCAACTATATCAGTTGGCGCGATGAAGGCTGCGATATTAAGGGTTGGCTCGGCAATGAAATGCAACGCGATGCCTTAACCACCCTCTATAATCTTACCTCTAGAATTCATCGCTTAGGTGATACCGACTTATTACATACATTTGAACGGCTTCAGACCTCTGACTACTTCCATTTTATGTCTACACGCTGGTTTTGGGAATCTCGCCCAGACCGGCCTTCACCTTTTAGCAGCCCCTATGATGCCTACATTTCGTTCATGAACATTGTGGAAGATTTTACGGCCCGCTTGACAACAGCCGAAGAACTTGCGCAAAAAGAAGCAAAGACTACACAACAGCAGCCTCAAACTCCCATAGAAATGCCTGGAGTCAACTTTAAAACCTGCGTTAGACGTAGGCGCGTGCTCACCCCTCAAAGCCAAGAATCTGAAACGCAGACTGAGGAGAGCCCCAGAGAACGCCCGGCTAAACCTATGCCTAAAAAGACCCCTAAAGGTTCCAAAAAGAGTCCGCAGGCTCACAAACTAGCTGCCTCCAGATCCAAAAAGACCAAGTAGTTCGCCCACACCATCCAAGAGCTTGCGATATCTGCCAACTGTCAAAAGTTCAGTGATCTCAGAAATTCTATAGATAGTCGTCTACGTGCATAATTTTTTGCAGCATGGCAATCTGAAGGAGTAAACAATGGAGTTTAACAATGCCCCAGTCTCCCTATTCGAAGTAAGCTGGGAAGTCTGCAATAAAGTCGGCGGAATCTATTCCGTCGTCAGCAGCAAGGCCTTAAAGACACGTGACGTATTTAAAGATAATTATATTGTCTTTGGGCCATTACTCCAAAACAATTCTGGTTTCGAAGAAACGAGTGAACCGGTCTGGGATAGAATTCGACCGGCCCTCGCGGAAAAAGAAATCGTCGCAAGCCTTGGACGTTGGGATATTCCTGGCAAACCGCTGGCTGTGTTGGTTGATTTTTCCAAACGTTATGATTCCAACCAACTGCTCTATGATTTGTGGAAAAATTTTGGTGTGGATTCGCTCTCTGGCGCTTGGGACTATATTGAACCGGTCATGTTCTCAACGCTGTGTGGCGAAGTAATTTCAATTATTCATAAACAAATCATCGAACCCAAAGAAGGGCGCAGTGTCGCCCTTTTCCACGAATGGATGTGTGGTGCGGGCCTCTTATACCTCAAAAAGAATGCCCCTGATGTAGCTACAGTCTTCACCACCCATGCAACAATGCTTGGTCGTGCCATGGCTGGCGAGGGGAGTGATATCTACTCCACACTGCGCAGCATTAACCCCGCCAATGAAGCTGCCTCCCACAACATTACGGCTAAATGGTCTATGGAAAGCACCAGTGCCCGGGAAGCAGACTCTTTTACGACCGTTAGTAACATCACAGGTGAAGAATCTGCGGCCTTTTTAGGACGCCAACCTACAGTCATCACCACCAATGGTCTTGACATGCGGGTAATTCCTGACTTTTCAGTGGATCGCCATGTGGCCTTAGACCGTAGGGCCAAAGTCTTAAGTCTCTGTCGCCACTTTTTACGCGGCAATCTCCCTGAAAATCCCAGGATTATCCTCATCTCTGGCCGTTATGAGTACCACAATAAAGGTGTAGATATCTTCCTTGAGGCCTTAGCCAAAGCCAATATCAATCTCTCAGGTAGTCATGAGAACTACATTTTGGCTTTGTGTTTAGTTATGGGTGGGCACACAGGTGTCAATGAATTTGCTATCTCTGGTAACCCCCAAGCTAATGACAATGGTCTGCCTTTCTTGTGTACACACCATGCGTGGAATGCTCCTAATGACCCCATTTTAAATAACTGTCGGCGTTTAGGCTTGAACAACATGCCTGAAGATCATGTGAAAGTCATATTCAACCCCGCTATGCTGGATGGTAATGATGGCTTCTTCAATATGAGTTATGAGGACGTGTTATCAGCCTGCGATGCCGGTATCTTCCCCTCCTGGTATGAACCATGGGGCTATACTCCCCAAGAATGTGCTGCATGTGCTGTACCCACAGTTACCACTGACCTCTCCGGTTTCGGTATTTGGGCCAAGCAAAAAATGCAAGAAGAAGGCCTCGAGGGCCGGGGCGTCCACATTCTCCCCCGCAGAGGCCGCAGCTTTGATGAATCGGTGCAAGCCCTCCAACAGGTCGTCTTAGATATCGCGACATGCAGTATGGAAGACATGCGGCAGTGGCGCACTAATGCCAGACGTTTAGCTGAAAAAACCGACTGGAACCTCTTCTATGACTGTTACTATCAGGCCTTCTACACGGCATTAACAAGGGCCGACAATCGCGTAGATCGTCCCCAGACCACCCGTGAAGAATTAAACAGGGTTCTTACAGCCTCTTCTTCAGCCACACCGTTCTTGCGCTCTATTCTAGCCGTAGCGGAGATTCCCAAGGCCCTGTCCAGACTGCGTGATCTGTCGCGCAACCTCTGGTGGTGCTGGAACAACAAAGCCAAAACGCTCTTTAGTGACTTAAATCCCCAAACCTGGGAACTCACCCATAATCCCATTGAGGTGTTAGAAGAGACCGATCCCAAGCGCCTCAAATACTTAAGTCAAAATAAAGAGTACATGCAAATGTACAATGAGGTGATTGCGGCCTTTGATAACTATATGGCCGAACCTCTAAGAGCCCAATCTGAACTGGTCACACCTCAACATCCCATTGCCTACTTCTCCACAGAATACGGCTTAAATGAGTCTGTGCCCATTTATTCAGGCGGCTTAGGCGTGTTGTCTGGTGACCACTTAAAATCAGCTTCAGACTTAGCTATTCCCCTTGTGGGTATTGGCCTCCTCTACAGGAAAGGCTACTTCAAACAGCGTTTGGATCTCTCTGGCCGCCAAGTTGCTGACTATCCTGTCAATAAATTTGCACATCTGCCCATTAAGCCCCTCTTAGATGATGCTGGCGATCCCATTTTAATCCAGATTGATCTGCCAGGTAGAGCCCTCTATGCCCGGATTTGGAAGATTCAAGTTGGCCGCATCTCCCTCTATCTCTTAGACAGCAATGTGGATAAGAACCGCCAAGAAGATCGCGAAATTACAGCTAATCTTTATGTTGGTGATCGTGAAACGCGGCTCTTACAAGAAATGCTCTTGGGCATGGGTGGTATTCGTCTGCTCAAAACCCTTGGCATTGAACCCCATGTCTTCCACATGAATGAAGGCCACTCGGCCCTCTTAGTCTTCGAACGCCTGTTGCAATTCATGAGTCTTGGCATGACCTATGCTGAGGCCAAAAACCGTGTGTGTGCCGACACCCTCTTCACAACCCACACACCTGTAGCTGCCGGTAACGAAGCCTTTGCCGTTGAACTCATGCAACGCTACTTTGAAAGTACAGCGCAACGTCTAGGCTTAAGCTGGCAACAATTTGTGCAATTGGGCCAAATGGAAGGCTCCAATCCGCAAAACTTTGAGCTGACGATTTTGGCCTTGCGCTTCTCCCTCTGGTCCAATGGTGTAAGTAGGCTACATGGGGAAGTGGCCCGCCACATGTGGAATAAGTTATGGAAGAATTTACCTTTAAGTGAAATTCCCATCTACCATGTGACCAATGGTGTGCACACCCAATCTTATGTTGGCATGCAGATGGAGGAAATTCTCAATCAATATTTGGGCCCAGAGTGGGTGACAGCAGGCCCAGATGATCCCGTGTGGAAAAAAGTCGATAATATCCCAATTGAAGATTATTGGGCAGCTCGCATGACGCAAAAAGAAGAACTCTTGAGCTTTATGCGTGATAACCTCATTGACTTTGCCTTAAAGTTCAATCTGTCATCTAAACAAATCAAGGCTATGGAGCGCTTGTTACATCCAAATACCTTGATTATTGGCTTTGCTAGACGCTTTGCTCCTTATAAACGCGCAACTTTGTTATTTGCTGATCCCGAGCGCTTGGCTAGAATTTTAGATGATCCTAATCGTCCCGTGTGCTTTGTCTTTGCAGGTAAAGCCCATCCCGCCGATGAAGCAGGCAATGACTTGATCCAACGGGTAGTTGAAGCCTGCACCGATCCCAAATTCATTGGCAAAATCTTCTTCATTGAAGATTATAATCTTAGAATCTCCCGCCTCTTGTCCCAAGGCTGTGATGTGTGGCTCAATACCCCACGGAGACCCTATGAAGCCTCAGGCACAAGCGGCATGAAACTGCCGGTCAACGGTGGTATCAATTTAAGTATTTCCGATGGTTGGTGGTGCGAAGGTTACAACCGCAACAATGGTTGGACGATTGGTCCTGTGGTCAAACTGGAACTGCCTAAGGATTCCCAGAACGACTATGCTGATGCAGAATCGCTCTACAATCTGCTCGAACGCGATGTCATCCCGCTCTACCATGAATTGGATGAAAATAATCTGCAGAGCCGCTGGATTCGCATGAGCAAAAACAGCATGAAGAGCTTAACAGCCATGTATAGCTCCTCACGTATGCTGCGTGACTATTGTAAGCAAGGCTATCTCCCAGCAGCCGCCAGACGCGCTCGCCTTGAAGCCAATGATTGGCAGCTCTTACGCGAAGTCACAAAGTGGGAAGAAAGTTTGCCCAGTCGCTTTAGAACCGTCAGCATGGATAAGATTGAGATCAAAGGCGCTGACGGCAACACCATGCTTTGTGGTGAACCCATCTCCATTAATTTGCACTTACATCTTGGCGAAATGCGCAGCGATGAGATTCAAGCGCAACTTGTCATTGGTCTTGTCCATGGCAATGGCAACTTCATTACTCCGCCAACGGTTCTGCCGCTAGAAGGCCATATTGCCCACAATGACGCCGATGGTATGGATTTCCATATTACCTATACACCAACAGCCAATGGCCACTATAGTTATGGTATCCGCATTGTACCTGTGCATCCTGGCCTCTCCTCTTATCTTGAGACTGGCCTCATGATCTGGGCCTAGGATTTCCTTTTTTACCATATGACAGTAAATAAATAAGAAAAAAAAGAGCTCTTGAGTTTCTCAAGAGCTCTTTTTAAATCCTTAAAAAACGGCCAAAAAACAATCTAAAACGTAAATAATCTTGCCTTGGCTCTAAAATAAACTACTTTAGAGATAGGGATCAGCCTGCGCTAAATAGTTTTGCACATAATCTTGCACACCCATCTCAACATCTCTAAAGTGCACAGGGCACTTCAAGGGCGCTAACCAGCGCATGTCAGCACAGGTGTAGCTTTGGTATTTGGCCACAAGTTCCTTGGGCATGGGAATATATTTAATCTTACACTGAAGATCTAAGGCTTTAAAAATACTGGCCGCTAAAGTATTAAAGCTTGCCGCAGTGCCTGTGCCGACATTGTGAATGCCATTAATCTCTTTGTGTTCCAAAAGCCACACCATGAATTTAACACAATCTTTGACATACACAAAATCGCGTTTTTGCTCGCCGTGAGCTACGCCTGCAACTGTAGACTCAAAGAGCTCGAGTACACCAGTTTGTCTAATCTGATCATAGGCTTTAGCCACGACACTGCGCATATTACCTTTATGATATTCATTGGGGCCATATACGTTAAAAAATTTCAAAGTTAAGACTTGCTTTTCTAACTTCTCACGCACAAGCCATAAATCAAGCAAATGCTTGGAATAACCATACATATTTAGAGGCCGTAATTTGCTTAAGAGCGCAAGATCATCACTAAAGCCTAAGCTCCCATCGCCATAAGTCGCTGCAGAACTGGCAATGATTATACGAATCCCGTGCTGAATTGCTACTCGACAGAGATCGCGGCTATAATGGAAATTATTTTCCATCAAAAAACTACTATCAACCTCAGTGGTGGATGAGCAGGCCCCTAAATGGACAATCCCCTCGATATTCTTCGGTAACTTATCTTGACTAATGAGCTCATAAAATTTTTCCCTTGACATATAATCACTGTAACTTAGTTTCACTAAATTCTGCCATTTTTCAGATCTTCCCAGATTATCCACAATTAAAATATCATTAATACCGTGTTGATTTAAAGCCCAAACCAAGGCGCTACCTATAAAGCCAGCTCCACCAGTAACAATATACATATCGACTCCTACAGATTGTGCTTACTGCTTGACTTTACGCAAATTATGCCTAGCTAATCTTTTGAACCTAGCTCAAAAAATACAACCAAAACTTTGGCCCTTTCGGTTACGGCGCTAACCAAAGCCTTAGCTCAAGAGATGAGGAACTAGCATGGAAATCTGTCTTGCCACAATTGATGCGCAGCCCGTGATGTTGCAACTGAAAGACGGTAACATCTATATAGATGGTGAGTTGCAACCAATTAAATATGTGACCGAAAGTGAAGTTGCCGCCTTTGCCGAAGCTGTGGCCCAAATTCCTGTGTCCGATGATCCTGGCTACGCCGCTAAATTGAACTGCCAACGTGCCAATTTTATTACCAATTTTTTATTGGGACGAGCTGTGGGCGAGGAGTGCATCGATCTATTGACGCACATTTTAGACCATTTGCACTACGATATTCTTGAATATTTGGGCGAGACAGGAGATTAAGATGCTCGAAATTCGTGATCTGCACGTTTCTGTGGGGGGACAAGCCGTCTTAAAAGGGGTCAACCTTTGCGTGCAGCCTGGGGAAACCTTTATCCTTTTTGGCCCCAATGGCTCAGGCAAAACCACCCTCTTAATGACAATTATGGGTGTATCAGGCTATCAGATTACCCAAGGACAAATCATCTTTAAAGGGCAAGATATCACCCATGCTCCCATGTATGAACGTGCGCGACTTGGCATTGGGATGTCTTTTCAACGTCCTCCAACCATCAAGGGTCTCCCCACAGGTAAACTTGTGCAGCTCTGTGCCCGCGAGAGGCCAATTGACCTTGACGCCATGGCCCAAAAACTGAATTTCAATACTTTTTTAGAGCGGGATGTCAATGCTGGGTTTTCGGGCGGTGAGATCAAACGCTCTGAATTATTGCAATTAATGGCCCAAAGTCCTGATCTCCTGCTCTTTGATGAACCTGAGTCAGGGGTAGATTTAGAAAACATGGCCCTTGTGGGTCACACAGTACATGATCTCTTGGCAGGTAAATCCCAAGTCTTAAGTCAGTCCCTGCGCGAGCAAGGACGCAATCGCAAAACCTGTGGCTTAATTATCACCCACACTGGCTACATTTTACAATACATCAATGCCCATAGAGGGCAAGTGATGTATCATGGTAAACTATGTTGTGAGGCAAACCCCCACGAAATTCTCAAGCATATTCAAGAACATGGGTATCGCGAATGCTTACGCTGTCTTGACTGTGCCCCGGCCAAAGAGGTGCTGGCATGAGTGTAGATCTCTCCCATTATTCTTTTGACGCGCAGGCTGAAACCGATCACGTGCAGAATCTGACACTATTGCCCACCATGGATCAAGTTCGTATGGTTGAGGCAGGCATTGACGTACACGATCAACAGGTCAGTGGCGCTTTTATGCAGCTTAATAATAGCGCAGTGCACTGTAACAGCAAAGTACCTGGCATTGAACTTTTAAGTATTCACGCAGCTTTAAAAAAATATGATGGATTGCCGCAACATTTTTGGAAATTACTTAACCCAGATGAAGATGAAGTTTCGCGCTTAGCCAAAGAAAAATTAAATGGTGGATATTTTGTTAGAGTTAAAAAAGGTGCAAAAATAAAAGAACCATTTCAATCATGCATCTTTATCAAAGGTCATAAGGCTGGACAAAGTATCCACAATATAGTCATCGTTGAGGAAGATGCTGAAGTACATATTTTGAACGGCTGTGCTTCGGCCAAAGAGCAAGACGATGTTTTACATTTAGGCTTAACAGAATATTATGTGGAAAAAGGCGGCAAATTAACCTTCACCATGGTGCATAATTGGGGCGAAAAAGTAACGGTTAGACCGCGCTCGGTTGGCACTGTGGCAGCCCAAGGGGAATTTCAGAGTAACTATATTTTGCTGCATCCTGTGGGGGATCTTAAAATGTACCCGACCCTCAAATTAGAGGGTGCTGGGGCTGTGGCGAGATTTAACTCTGTGATTGTTGCGCCCAATGGCTCTAATCTCGACTGTGGCAATAAGATCCTCCTAAATGCCCCTACAACGCGCGGTGAGGTCATCGCCCGCGTGCTCACGACTGGTGGCAAGGTTATTAGCCGCGGACTCATTGCAGCCAATGCCAAGCCTGTCAAAGGGCATCTCGAATGCAAGGGCTTAATTTTGGGTGGCGGCATAATTCACACCATCCCTGAGCTCTATAGTCAGGAGGAAGGAGTGGAGCTCTCCCATGAAGCCGCTGTTGGTAAGATTGCCCAAGAAGAGATTGAATACCTTATGGCCCGTGGTTTAGATGAAGATGAGGCTGCTTCAACCATTGTAAGAGGCTTCCTCAATGTGGACATCATGGGCTTGCCCCAAGCCTTACGCGAATCTATGGACGAGCAGATTGCAACCTTAAATGCCCATTCAGCCCTCTAAACTTTTTGTCTTTTGTGGTCACACAGGTTTTTGTGTGGCCACAAACATTATTACATCTTTGCTCTCGCCAAATGCCGTTTCATCATTTTGGCGAAACGTAATATAATTTGACCTACAATATATATCAATAGAAGTAGCTTCTTCCAAACAAAGTTGTCTAAATAGTATAAGTCTCTTAATATTTTTGACATTTCAGAATAGATTATAGCAATCAAGCTAACTTTGGCCCTTATAAACTTTTATAGATTGTTAGTATTTTACCGATCATAATATACAAAAATTACTACATTCTAGTTTAACACAAATTAGATAATTCTTATGAATATTATATTATATATTACTGATAAGCAATTGGTGTATACACATCATGCATTACAGGCCTTAGTAAAACTTTATAACGGCATAAATATTCTTGGTTATGCATCTTTTAATAATTTACAGTATGATATTAGCATGTATGGTAAACGTTTGAAATTTATACCTGAAGAAAATTTACAATTTATGAACTATAATCTAATTATTCTTTGTGGCAATAATTATGATTTTATAAATATTACTAAACGGTTAAGTCAATTTAATATTGATGTAAATAAAATATTCACTGATAAAGTTATAGCTATTCCAAACTTCACATTTGCAAAATACAGTAAATTAATAAATTCACAATTAACGATTTTTTCACGAAATTGTTTTGCAGGCATATTATATAATACTTTCAATATGAGATTTCTCACGCCATTTATCAATATGTTTTTTGAAGAAGATGATTTTTTATCTTTTTTACATAATCCTACAATCGTAAATGGTGAAATTAATCTTATTGGAACATCTGTTGATGAAATTCTGAAAACTGAATATCCAATTGGACAAATTGATAATATTAAATTATTTTTTAATCATTATAAAAATTTTACAAAAGCAAAAAATATCTTTTATGAACGTCGCAAGAGAATTAATTGGTTTAATCTTTTAGTGGTAACTTATACAGATAGTGAAAGTAAATTAAAAGAATTTGATAATTTACCTTATGCTAAAAAAGTTTGTTTTACTTCATTTCCCTCAAATCTAGATAGCGCTTATTATCTTGAAACATATCAAGAAAAACCTCTTGAATTATGGGATAGATGTAATCATGTCGCTGCAGGGCGTCTACAAAAATATGATTATTTTGATATGCTCTTGTATGGCAAAAAGACATTACTTAGTTAAACATATTTTTATGTGATTGTGTAGATATCTAAATTATAGCATAATTATTGCTATATGTGATGCAAAGATATATGCGTTTTTCATCCAAATAAGTAACATAGCATAGCCTTATAAGTAAATTGTGCATTCAAAGCCTATGCAGTTATGCTGCTTTAAAACTTATACTGTGCTTGGCATGTGATAAAAATTTCGGCAAGCCCTTAAACAGGCGCAGCCCAACATATCGCAAACCGACTTGACCTGAAGTCTTAAAGCATTTATAAGTTAGCAAACAGCGGGCCTGTAGCTCAATTGGCAGAGCCTCCGGCTCATAACCGGCTCGTTCCAGGTTCGAGTCCTGGTAGGCCCACCACCGTACGTTTTAACGTGCGGCTTTTTTATTTTCTTTAAATGCTGCGCAATTATAATTTTTGTGAAGGCAGCACAAAATATTTAAAACCTAAAAAAAGCTTTGGCTTGCTCCATATAAAAAGAAGAAGCCCTGCATAGAACTTATGCAGGGCTTCTTCTTTTTATATTCATTCTAGCAACTAGATAATGTTGTGCTCACGATAGCCTTTGCGCAAATCAAGCAATTTCAAATCATCTGGCGCTTCTTGCATTGTTGCCGTAAAAATCACGTAATCTAAATTTTCAAGCATGGTATTTAAGCGCATTTGCTTAAATTGCCGCACAGAATTGGCAGAACTGAACATGGGGGCATCAGGATTTTCAATTCTGATATTGGTTGAGAGTGGGGCACGCACAAAGATCTTTACTTTTTCATTTTGCCACAGCCACTTCTCAAAGTCCCGGACAGTCATCGTCATAGCTCCTTAAATTTTATTAGAAGCTGTTTGATTATAAACAGCTGACAATTTCTTACTGATTTCTTCAGCCTGATATGCAGATTTTTTAACAAGAGCCAATAATTTGCCTTGTTCTGTGGTAACGCTGTCTAATTTATTTACTCGAACAATCAAATCTTTCAATAAATTTACATCTACGACTGGGCGACTCTCCAACTTTTTGATGGCTGCAATCAGTTCCGAATTATCATTTTTAGCTTCTAATCTATGTAAAGCAAAGAGTGCCAGAAGTACACCGCAAAGTCCAATAATCCCCACCAAGCCAAATAATAAAGCTTCCCACAGCATATATTCACCCTTGTTAAATACTCAAGAATGCTTGCGACTAAGGTGCTATGCACAATGTGTGCTACGCTAAACATCCCCCAAGGTGATCGCTTTCTAGACGCATCCGACAAAACAAAAAAAGCTCAAGATTTTTAGACCACAAAGTCAAAGGCTTTGTGGTCTAAATTCCTGGGCACTTATTGATCATACTCTAGCCACTTATGTCATCAGCGTCAAGATTTTTTGGCTGTAGTACTGCACAATTTTAGGAAAGATCTAGCTTACGACCGTTTAACTCACGCAACTTATTAAAGACACCGCGAATCATCTCGGTAATGACAAGCTTGGTTTCATCTGTCAACGGTTTCTTTTCCGTTAACCCCAGTTTGTAGGTATCGAAACAGAGCTTGTAAATCAGAGTACTATATTGGGTATTGTGTTCTAGGGTATTGACCCAATCTGCATGTGGTGTGTTTTGGGCTTCTTGCCAGACGTAATCTATGAGGTTCAGCAATTCTGAACTCCCAATTTCGCGCGAGGCTTTAGAAACAATCTTAGCACACAACTCCATCAACTGATGGCGGGTAATCACCACACTATCATTTTTGTTTAGGATGTTGATGCAGGTACGCAGCTCGACCGTAGTCTCTAGGGCCTTTTCAATGGGCACTACACAGCAATAGATATGGCAGAGACTTGGATCCTTTTTTGTTGGAATGATGACTGAAATTTTGGTTTCTGTGGCTGAAATATTTTCTTCGTAAATCTTAAGTGCCCGATACGACAGGTGCTGTTCTTTACATTGCGCAAGGATCTGCTCAAGGATGTCTTGCGGCCAGTGTTTTGTTTGAAATCCCATCTGTTCCTCTCCCCACAGATTAGATTTTTGCCTCTCACTACTTAACAGTGGACAGCCCTCTCTCTAAACCATTTCCGATCTGTTAAGCTCGGTTAAATGTTAAAAAGCTAGCCCGACTTTAGCTTAAGGATGTCTCGCATGCGGCAAAGTCTAGTCGAAAATTACGTAAAAGTGTCTTGGTTTTTCTTGAAATTAGACACATGCAAAGACTAAAAATTTTTAGCATATGTGACATAAAATTTCAAACATGCGAAAACACGCCAATCCACCCCCCTGCGATCTAAAAATTAGGCCACTCTAGTCACATTTTTGACCTAGAATTTTAGGCATTTGGGCGTAAAGACGTACAATATGGCGAGAAGATATGGGGTCTAAAAAAAGGGCCCAGCGCATCAAAAATTGGGAGAGGAGTGAGGCACAAGGCCCAAATATAGAAAAAATGGTCGCAGGCAAAATTAGAATATATTGTGTAAATCTAGAAAATATTTGCTAAAAACTACACTCGTTTGGCCATCATACCAAAATACACCTGAGTTTAGCATCTGTGGCCCAAATCTTTCAGCCTTAAAAGTTGCGCCTGAGTGTCATGGCAAAACTTAAAGCACTACTTACTTTTTTTCGACAGAGTGCAAAAAAACATTAGGTGGCGCCTTAAAATTTGTAGGCAAAGCGGCAATTTCCGTGTGTGGTATGCTTTTTGCTTAAGCAGGGTAACTGACTTTTACTTGGGAGTTCACCATGGCACTGGCATATAATCACGGCTCATTAGCCGCAGCTAATCCAAAGAATTTAAACGTAGCTTATTCCCACCTGTTAACTTCCACAGAACGCCTTGCCATTAGTCTGTGGGTAAATTTTGCCTTCCACGAGACGACCAATCTCGCCATCAAAGAGTTAATGCGGACAGACATTGCGTCGCTACAGCAAGAATTAATCTCGCAAAGCAACTGCTTATCTTTTTTAGGAGCTGCAAAACCCCTTGAAACCACGCATGCTTATAGGCAAAACGCAGATCACATTAAAAATCGTGAATTGCGCGAACTTAGTTCCAACCCTAAGTTTCAAGACCGCGTAGCCGAAATTGAAGCAATCATTGCGGCTACGAAGGCTAAGCAAAATACCATGCTACCGACAATCTCCTACAATGCCAACGAATACCCCAACATCGACTATATTTTCGATTTTGAAATTGAGTACACAGGCAATGCCAAGATCATCAGTGAAGCATATGCCATAAATAAGTTAATGTTTCAAGGTTCAGAGGCCACATTTGAATTTAAAAAGGGTGTGTCTACTGTAACTAATCAATATTATCCGCATGTTAAAATTATAAATGAACATCATGAGTTAAAGGCTGGATCTATTTACTATACTTATGAATTAAATTTTGAAAATCAAGATACTTCTGACATTAAATACACTGCAACCTTTGACTGTCCGGATTTTGACATTTCAGGGTTTAAATTTAGTTATTCACGCTCTAAATAGAGTGATGAATTTTTATCTTTCATCTTTTGATTTCTTTGTGAAAAGCCGGATATAGATATTTTATAGTGCTATTTGAGTAACTAATTAAAATTTAGGAATTCCTCTCCATTCCTAATTTTATGAATTTACTTAATTTGAGCATCTATATATATTTATTCACAGTTTTTTTGAAAATTTTTGCTTCTCTGTATCCACAATAGATCTATATTATCAACATGGACTCAACTTATTGACTCTCTATTTTGCATTGCTACTATTTTAGGATCGTCCTTGTTTGCACGTAGTTGTGCCAGAGGATAGATCATTCTTACCAATTTTCTAGTTCGCAACTCAAAAATATCTACGTCATGTAATCTTTGCAATGACATCATATGGATAAAAATTGAAATTCAGCAAGAAATCAAACAATAACAATTTCAATCTAGAATAAGATATTCATATTATAAAGCATTTTAGCACATGTAATACTATCTTGTTTGCTATTTGTACAATATCTATTATGCTAATCTATTTAGCTGCATCTTTATAACTCATACAACTAGCTTTAATATTTGCTCTTTTTGTACATCTATCATTGTATACATAAATCTCTTGCACATGCTATTACTTGAATTATTAAATCCATCTATTCTATCTTGTAAATATAAAAAACTACTCCTGTCAAATTTACTTGAATATTTTGATTAGGGGCTTATTACCCCTAATCAAAAGTTTTATTAGTAAATGCTCTTGTCAGTTATTTAACCTTTAATATTGGTAAACTGAAGATAAAAAAAAGTTTCTCCAATCTTTTCTTTGAAAGATTTGCCTACATTAGTTGAGCCTGCCTGTGATTTCGTGTGCTGCCTATTTATTGTTTTTAATATATTAAAATTAATAAGAAACTAGTTTTTTACACTTTTAATAGATCTGCTCATCGACCAACTACTTCTTTTAAATTGTTGGCACATATAGCAAAAGTTGATACTTAGGCCATATGTGCCAATGCTCTTCCTGCTACCGTAGATTATATCAAATCTTTTATGTTACTATAACTTCAATATAATGATATATAACCATGCATATTGCTTAGCAATTTTTGGAGATAAATTTACAAGAACTTTATTTAAATCAGCTAACAATATAGCATGCAGTATGATTTTATTGTAAAACAAGTGAGATTTAACGTGCACCTTTAGGAAAAAGAATCACACCAATAGTTTTAAAAATTATATGAATATCGAGTAATAAGGACATATTTTTAATATAATAGAGATCATACTCTAATTTAAAGCGTGCATCTTCTTCATTAGCACCATAAGGATAACACACTTGCGCCCAACCAGTTAAGCCAGGTTTAACCGTGTGGCGAAAGCTATAATAGGGAATATCTTCTTTCAATTTCTGCACAAAGGTCATGCGCTCAGGTCTAGGCCCAATAAAACTCATATCACCTTTTAAGATGTTCCAAATTTGCGGCAATTCATCAATCCGCACCTTTCTAATAAACTTGCCAAAAGAAGTTACGCGCGAATCATTAGCCTTGGCCCACACAGCCCCATTTTTTTCTGCATCCGCCCGCATGGAGCGAAATTTATACAACATAAACTCTTTTTCGTATAACCCCACACGACTTTGGCGGTAAATAACAGGCCCTGGCGATTCAAGGCGGATTATGAGGGCAGTTAGCAACATAATGGGCGAAGTGAAGACTAAGAGTAGGAGGGAGCAGAACACATCCACCGCACGTTTTAACCTACGTAAAGAGCCCCTGGTATTTAAAGTAAACCCTTCTGTTAACAGCAACCATTCCTCGGTAATTTGCGAGAGCGGCAGGCGCTTTACGACATGTTCATAAAAAGAGCGAATATCAACGACCATACTGCCACGTAACTTAGCCATTAAGAGTTCATGGGCAATTTCATCATCAATGGGCGCATCAGGTAAGAGTAAGATCATCGTGGCATGGTGCTTCTCAGCTATTTCTAAAGCATCAAAGGGCGCTCCAAGACAGGGGCCAGCTAAGCTATCCTGCAAGGGTTCGCCCACATAGCCTAAAATCTTTGCTTGGGGCAAGCCTTCCGCTAATAATTGCCTAACCTTGCCAGCTCGATCAACGCCCACAAGCAAAATGCGTAAAGGATGTGTTAACTTGTCAGCATTGCGATAATAAAAAAAGCGCCAGCCAAGACACAAGACAATTGAGAGCCCAAATAAACAACATAAGGTCAAACGATCAAAACGCCAATGATCAAAGATATATGAGGCTACGGTACTTGACAAAATGCCTAAAACACAGGCCACAAGTAAACGCCCCATGGTTTCTTTGAAATCTTCAAATCCGACCTTATAGGCATCAATGATATAAAAAAAGAGGAGATAGAAAAAAACTGTAAATAATGATGCTCCAGTATAGTCAAAAAAGATATTGAGCTCAGAAGCAATGGTGAGAAAATTCGTCAACACTAAGGCTAGCAGCAAACAGAAACCATCTAATGTCTGTAACAAAGCCCTACGATAGGTGCTGATCATAGCCTGCACACTCCTTAACTTCTAGTATCTTCAAGTTGCATATCGGCAATTATTTTGGAAGCAACCACATCAGCATCAAATTCAGTCTCAGCAAGGCGGCGGGCGTTTTCTCCCATGGTGGCTACGAGCTTGGGATCGGCTACTGCAGCAAGAATGGCTTTAGCCAAAGCGCTTGCGTCTTTCACTGGCACAATAAAACCTGTCTCATTCTGTTTTACGACTTCCCGTGAACCAGGAACATCGGTCACAATAGCCATGCGCCCTACACTCATAGCTTCCATAACGCAAGTTGGGAGGCCTTCGCGCCAGGAGGGCAACACCAAGATATGACACTTGGCTAGATAACTGCGCACATCTGTTGTCGCACCTAGATATTCCACAAGGCCCGCGTTTTGCCACTGTTCAATGTATTCAAAAGGCAAGCCGCCAGGACCTGTCTCTTTAGGTCCCAAAATTTGAAAGCGTACATTTTTATGCTGCTGACGTACAGCAGCTGCTGCTGCGGCAAACTCATGCAGCCCTTTGGCTACCAAAAGCCGCCCCACAAACAAAATGGTCATGGGAGCATCTGGGGGAAAGGGCGGCAAAGGCTTCTTGGCAAAGTGTTTGGTGTCAACACCTGTACCTTTGGCAAACAAAGTACGCACTTTGGGCTGCAAAATAGCGTGCGCCTTAAACACTGCAAGATCATCAGGATTTTGAAAAAAAATGCCTGTGCTGTATTGTAATGCATAGCGATAGAGACGCACGACCAACCAATTGAGCAGGCGTTTAAAACCAGTATCAACCTCAAAAGCATAACCTAAGCCTGTAATTGTCGCATAACAAGCTTTTAGATTTGCCACACATCTTGCGGCAATACAGCCATAGATGACAGGCTTAATAGTTGTTAAAAAAAGCACATCAGGTTGTTCTGTCTTAAAAATACGCCGTAAATCTAAATAGGTGCGAATATCATCAAGAGGATTAAAGCTTTTACGATTAATATAAAAGGTACGTAAACCGTCGCAAACGCTTAAAAGTCTCTGCTCTATCTCGCAAGATCCCTTTGGAATACAGCAGAGAACTTGATGGTTAGCCTGGCGTAAATGCCGCATCAAAACGGTCCAAAAATTTGCCATGGCTTGCGCTTGGTTGCCAATAACAAGCACTTTCATAAAGAATTTGCCTCGCCATATGCTTCCGTGAAGCAACAGAAGATCACAAGATGCGGCATGCTGCTGCTTCTCTGTTTATGACTAAAGAGTTTCTTGGACTATAAGATACAAATTATTTATCTTGAGGAGTAAGATCGCTATGAAGCAAAATATAACCTAGGCAATCAATAGCATCTTAGATTGACATATCAATAAATATTACTATTGTCTTTTAAGCAGTATCTGGTAAGAAAAGCTGCAAGATTTCAAATCAACATTCAAAAAATCCTCTCTTGCGATCTACTGCTACTAAAAAAAGCTCTCTTGCAACGATCTAAAGCCCACAGACACAATTCTTGCCTCGAAAGCTAAAATATTCTACCTTGCCCTCACGCTTTGGGCAGGCCCAAGCAAAACCTTGCAAGGATACAGCGATATGCCAACTTATGCAGAAATTTGCGCCACTCTCAAGGAAAAACCGCGTCACTGGCTGATCACAGGCGTGGCTGGGTTCATTGGCTCCAATTTACTTGAGCAACTGCTCCGCCTAGGCCAACAAGTCACAGGCGTAGATAATTTTCTCACAGGCTATCAGAAAAACCTCGACATGGTTGCTGATATTGTAGGAGCAAGCCTCTACAAAAATTTTACCTTCATTGAAGGTGATATTCGTGATCTCAACACCTGCATAAAGGCCTGTAGTGGTGTGCAGCACGTGCTCCACGAAGCGGCCTTAGGTTCTGTGCCTAGATCCATTGACGATCCCTGTCTTGCCAATAGCTGCAATATAGATGGCTTTTTAAATATGTTGGTGGCCGCTCGCGATACTCACGTGAGTAGCATGGTCTATGCAGCTTCTTCATCCACCTATGGCGATTCCCAAGATTTACCAAAAAGAGAAGATCACATTGGCAATCCGCTCTCACCCTATGCGGTAACTAAATATGTGAATGAATTATATGCCGATGTCTTTGCTCGCTGCTATGACTTTAAAACCATTGGTCTGCGTTATTTCAACGTTTTTGGCCAACGTCAAGATCCCTTTGGCGCCTATGCTGCTGTTATTCCCCAGTGGTTTGCCAGCATGTTAAAAGACCAAGTGGTCTATATTAATGGTGATGGCGAAACAACACGAGACTTTTGCTATATTGACAATGTGGTACAAGCAAATCTTCTGGCAGCTTTAGCACCTAATGAGGCCAAAAACAAAGTCTATAATGTGGCCTTTGGTGAATGCATCACTTTAAATGATCTCTTTCTTGCCATACGCGATGAAGTGTCGCGCCACAACAAAAAAGCCCAAGAGCTTAAACCGACCTATCGAGACTTTCGGCCAGGTGATGTCCGCCACTCTCTAGCCGATATTTCAAGAGCTAAAACTCTCTTAAACTATGCGCCCAAATATAATGTGCGTCAGGGATTAGAACTTGCCGGTGCTTGGTATGCCAAAAATCTCTAAGGCTAACTAAAAATAAAGCTTCTGCATTTAAAAATACTAGCGTCCAAAATGCTCGCAGGCATTTTGGCGCTTTTTTTTGGCAAATTTTTAAGCAAGAGCTGTCAAATCATAGGTAGCTGTTTCTACAATATCAGCTCTCACAACCTTTCCTGGAGCTACATTTGGTCCACTCACATAGGTTTGCCCATCAACTTCAGGTGCTTGAAACCACACGCGCCCATTGTGCAGGCCTGGCCATTCACTATTGACACTATCAACTAAGACATCGAGCTCATCCCCTAAATAGTCAGCCAATAATTCTGCACTGATCCCTTGCTGCAAGCTTAAAAGCTCATCAAGACGTGCAGATTTAATCTCTTGGGCAATTTGGTTAGGCAAAAGAGCTGCAGATGTGCCCTCTTCTTGTTCATAGGCAAAAACACCCACATGTAAAAAACGCTGCTCTTCCACGAACTTACACAAATGCGCAAAGTGCGCTTCAGTCTCACCAGGATAGCCAACTATGAAGGTTGTGCGCAAAACGGCGTTAGGCACATATTTGCGCACCTTATCTAAAATATAGCGGGGATCTTGGGCAAAAGGCCGCCCCATAGTTTGTAAAATTTGCGGGTGGCTGTGCTGCAAGGGAATATCAAAATAGGGCAAAAGAGGTAGATCTGCTTCCCCGATAAATCTTAAGAGATCTTCAGATAGACCTGCAGGATATAAGTAGAGGAGCCGTAACCACAAGAGATTTGGTAAATTTATAAGTGAGGTTAAGAGATCTTTAAGACTATCTTCACTCTCGGTACCCCAACTTGTTACATCCTGCGCCACACAGATTAATTCGCGCACGCCTTGCCCTAAAAGGCTCATAGCTTCTGAAACAAGAGTTTGTTTAGACACACTCTTTAAGGGGCCACGAATGGCGGGAATGGTACAAAAGGCACACCTATGTTTGCAGCCTTCACCAATTTTTAGCCAGCCATAACTTGGCCCCGTTGATAAGAGGCGCCCCAATAGAGGTTTTGCTAAACCAAGTTTTGCCGCAAGCTTGTCTGGCCAGAGCTCCTGTTCCTTGGGACTTAAAAAGAGATCAACCTCAGGTAAATCTATGGCCAAAGCCTCTTGACCATAACGCCCAACCAAACAGCCACAAACGACAAAAAGCGGTTTTGGCTGCACTCCTTTGAGCTCTTCAATAGCGTCAAGAATAGCTCGGACAGACTCCCGCACGGCAGATTCAATAAAGGCACAGGTGTTTAGCACAAGCAGCTCGGCCGTTTTGGGGGTTAATTGTGCTTCAATATTCACCCCCAGAGAACCTAAGAGATGTTCTGTATCAACCCGATTTTTGGGACAGCCCAAACTTAAAGACCACACTTTGAGGGTAGTTGCAGCCATTCGCGCCTCATGTTTCACAAATATCTTAAATAGTTGCGCTAAAAGTATAACATAAGTACTAACAGATCAAGAAAGTTCTTGTCTTCTTTATATGCAGCAAACATATTATGTATTAACTTTTAGCCAAATGTCTATTAGCACTAGTACATTTATTAATTACACTTTATGATATGTGTATGTTTTTACTAGGCTTACATTCCAACACTTTCTAAATTGTTAGAGGTTGTTACATCTGTTATGAATTTCGTGAAACTTTTATATTCTCTCTAAGAATTTAAAACATAGTGAATCTATGCATTTCCAAGAGAGATCAAGAAGCTTATCACTTATTATCAGAAAATTTACAATATGGAAAGAAGAGTCGGCTCTTAAAAAAAGATGCCTGAAACACAAAGGCCCAGGCATCTTTCAAAAATAACCGCTCTAACGATTATTTATTTTTTTTCTTCGATTTATGTTTTTTGCCGCCTTTATGGGCATCAGATGCGCCTTGAGCATGCTCCTTAGGTGCTGCCTTTGGTGCTTCTACCTTAGGATCTACAACCTTTGGCGCTTCTTGGGGCTTCGGCGCTTCTACCTTAGGATCTGCAACCTTTGGCGCTTCTTGGGGCTTTGGTGCTTCTACCTTAGGATCTGCAACCTTAGGTGCTTCTTGAGGCTTCGGTGCTTCTACCTTTGTAGCTTCCACCTTATGTTCTTCTTGGGCCTTTGGTGCTTCTACTTTAGGAGCTGCAACCTTTGGCGCTTCTTGAGGCTTCGGTGCTTCTACCTTGGACTCTGCTGCCTTTGGTGCTTCTTGGGCCTTTGGTGTTTCTACTTTAGGAGCTGCAACCTTTGGTGCTTCTTGAGGCTTTAGTTGTTCTACCTTTGTAGCTTCCACCTTAGGCGCTTCTGCCTTCGGTGCAGCTACATTTTCAGGTGTAGCTGCCCGAGGCATTTGACTTTCTGCAGACTTTATTGCGTCAGAGGGGTCAGTTACTTTTTTTTTTCGGCTTCAGCAACAGCTGCTTTGGGTGCTTCCTTTTTGACAGGTTTTGGTGCTTCAATGATTCTACCGTCTGTCTTCAGAAGCGTTAAAGCCCGTGTGGCGCAAGCCTCCATGCATGCGGTATATTCCACACCTTTTTCAGCACGCCACTCAGCACAGAGATCACAACGCACTGCAATGCGTCTTGGTTCTTGAGTTGCATCCTGGGAACTTGCAATGGCAGTTTGCGCGACTGTTTCAGCAGACACGCAACCATAGGGGCACACTGCCATACACATCATGCAGCCAGCACACAACTCTGAATGTATCTCAAAGCTACCATCAGCATGTTGTTTTAAGGCACCTGTGGGACAAATATTGCAGCAGGGCGCTGGATTACAACCATGGCAGCGTATTGAAGTTTTAAAATTATCGCCTTTGAATGCCCAGCCACGTGGGGTGTACTGCGCTTTTTGTTTCATGGCAGTTTTAAAATCAAGGCCATGATGCGCAGCAATGCAGGCTATTTCGCAGCGATGACAAGCTTTACACTTGCTTGCTTCAACCTGAACGTGTTCTTGCATTGTTTTCTTCCTCGGTTTCAACGCGCAGGGAATAGAGCATAAGCCGTTTAGATAAAGTTAATTTGCTTTGTGCTTTCTAAATTATGCAACATTAACTCTATTTATTGTGTTCACATTAGATCGCAACTTCTAATGCAGTCTAAATGTCAATTTAGACCTCTCATGCTTTCACATGAGCGCAGACTATATCTTCAGCCAATACATTATCGCAGTATTTTATTGGCGCAGTATTTTTCCACAGGCGTAAGCTTCCTGTTTTACTCTCCCTCAAGGAGATAGTCGTTGGGGGTCTTCCATGCTTAAAGATAAGTTTAGGACTGTCCCTGCTAAACACCCATTGCACGAGCACTTAGGACATATCTGGCGCAGCTTAAAAACTTTAAGCAAATGCAACCACATATGTTTTTTTTCACCTTATGCTATCCTTACGTTTTTTCTGCTTTCGCACCTTTTGATCA
>JAFTDU010000114.1 GCA_017454005.1 Desulfovibrionaceae bacterium
AACCCTTGTAGCAAAATATTATTTCCAAGTCTAACGCCTTTGAGAGCCCTGAAACCCTTATTTTTCAGGGTTTATAATTATTTTAGAGTTTTTCTAACCGCATTTTTTCCATCAGGGTTCCCCGTTTTCTGAAACTTCAGGGTCATCAGTGATATTGCCGATCAAACTAATCTCTTAGCCTTAAATGCCGCCATTGAGGCTGCGCGAGCAGGGGATGCCGGACGCGGGTTTGCTGTAGTGGCTGATGAAGTGCGGAAATTAGCTGAAAAAACTATGGCCTCAACCAATGATGTGCGTGATGCCATAACCTCCATTCAAAATAGTGCCCAACAGAGCGTAGACAAGATGGGAGAAGCTTTGGTAGCTGTGGAAGAGGCGACCACCTTAGCTAATGAGTCTGGAGCGGCCTTGCATCAAATTGTTGGGCATGTGGAACGTACGGCTGATCAAGTGCGCATCATTGCCACAGCATCTGAAGAACAATCAGCGGCTAGCGAAGAGATCACACGCTCTTTGACTACGGTCAATGAAATGTCGGCGCAAACCACGCAGGCCATGAATGAAGCAGCGCAAGCCATTGCGGAGCTTGCGCAGCAGACTGAGCGTTTGACGGCCTTGATTGTCTCTATGGAGAAAAATGCAGAATAAGCGCTCATTAGATTGTATCACTTAAGCTGCAAGCATGTAAGCTTAAGTGATACAAGATCGACTATTTTTAATCTCAAGTAAGCATCTTATATAGAGATTCAAAACTTGCCATATACTTAAAAAAGTACAATTGCAATAGCCTAGATGTTTTGAGAAGTTGAAAAAAATTAGATTGAGTACAACACATATCAATATTAATATTTTAAACCGTAATAATTACAGCAATTCTTAATTGTAGTACTGTATATCACAGTGCATAAGGCAAGCTCATTCAACACTGTTCTAGGTCGTTAATTTGTTTTCATACTGTCAGTAAGCCGTATCTGTGAAGAGAGATTTGCCAACATTTCAGTCTTTTGTTGCTTATGTAACGCCTTGACAAAGAAATCAATTTTATGATTATTAAGATTTCAAAGGAGTGACGTATGCGCATGTCTCGTTTTATGCGTGCCGTCATTTGGCTGATTGTATGTGTACTTGTCTCTGCGATAGGAATTTTTTTAATTTCGCAACATTTTATGCATTCTGGATTTGAAGATGCATTTGCTAAACAGATGCGCGTTATGCATAGTGTTGTCGAAGATATCTTAAACAATACTAAGATCCGCTTATATCAAGAAGCTAGTCTTTTAGTAGATTCTAGGCAACTTCAGGATGCCTTTGTATCTAAAGATGCTACTATTTTGCGCCAATTTGCGCAAAATGCTATGCGTAAATGTCGTGCTAATTTTGCTATTATCGTGGATGCCAAAGGTTTAGTGCTAGCGCGTGGGCACATGGCAAAAGTTGGTGATCTTTTACCGCGTACTCAATTTCTTGAACATGCGCTCGCAGGGGAAGCACAAGTAGATATTATACCTTATAATGATGCAGGTCTGTCTGTTTGCGCCATAGCTCCGATTTTTCTAGATAAGCAATTGGTTGGCGCGATGATTTTTGGTGAGGCCTTGCGCATGCATGCCTTTGTGGATGAGGTGAAGCGTGTAACAGGCCTTGAAATGAGTATTTTTACGCACGATAAACGTCTCTCTACAACCATCATTCGCGATGGTAAACGCGTTATCAATACTACTTTAGAAGATAAAAGAGTGGCCGAGATTGTCTTACAGAATGGCGGCATCTATTATGGCGATACACACATTTTAGGGCGTGCCTATAAAACCATGTACTGGCCCTTACAAGATAACGCATCCAATATTTTAGGCATGTGGTTTATTGGCAAAGAAATAGATGAGGTGGAACGGGCCATTACCGCCACTGCCATCTCGTGTTTGGTAGCTACTATTGCTATTGCCTTTCTTTTGAATGTATCGGCAGTATTTTTATTTCGCTCTTTATTGAATCCTTTACGGATGCGTGCTTATGTGGATAAACTTACAGGCATTACCAATCGTGCAGGTTTTGAGCGAGAAATAGAGCAGCTTTTTGCCAATCAAGCCCAACATGGTAGTCTCTTTCTCATTGATTTGGATAATTTTAAAAAGCTCAATGATACCTTAGGCCATCCTGTAGGTGATGTGTGTTTAAAAAGGAGTGGCCGTATTTTGCGCGAAATATTTCGCGAGAGTGATCTCGTGGCTAGACTTGGAGGTGATGAATTTGTAGTTTATGCACCTACCCTTGAAGGGCATACGGTTATTAAGCATAAGCTAGATCTGCTGTTAGCAGGATTACGCAAAGAATTTACCGATGATTCAAAGATTGTAACAGTTACCGCTAGCATTGGTGTGGCCACAACTTTGCACCAACAAAAAACATTTGATGAATTATATAAGGTAGCAGATTTGGCCTTGTATCAGGCGAAAGCTGCCGGGCGCAATTGTTACAAAATTCGCAATTGCCAAGATGGATAGTGTTGTGCGCGATTAAGTAAAGAGTGTAAATCATTAAATAGTATGCAAGACAATCTTACGTTTCACCAAAATCTTTGAACGTTGTTGTGACGGAGCACAGCCTTTTCGACTCAGCTCTTCAAAAATATCTGCGAAATGATATAATCTTTTTAATAACTTCTTACTAAATGTGCTTTAGCTTACTCTGATTTTCAGCTGGCATGCACTGACAAGAAGGATTGCATGAAATTTTCCCTGCAGAATAAACTGTTGCTTCCTATTATGATTGTAATGATCGTCTTTTTGGGTGGAGGTGCAGTTTTAATCTCTAATATTATAGAAAAATATCTTGAAGAACAAACCGCTGATATGCTGCAGGGAGCCAATATTATTTTGGCGAAAAATGTTGCAAATATTTTTAAGCATTATGTCAGTAGTGCGCGTGCCGTAGCCACCATGGCGCCTGTCTTGTGGGTAGCTGAGTTTGGGCCAGGGGGCAAGCCTGCGCCTGAGCTAAGCCATAAAAGTGCCGTTGAAAAATTGCAACACTTTTTGGAAGGCGTGCATAATTGTTTTCCAAGCTTTCGCCAAATTAATTATGTCGATCATAAGGGTGAGGTTCTAGCAAGTAGTCAGCCCAATGTAGTGCATACTAATGTGCAAGATATGTCTTTTTTTCAAGAGGCTGTGCAAGGTCATGCTGCCATGTCAGTACCTAGCCAAGAGTCTATGAGCAAGGACAAAACTATCATGATTGCGGTGCCAGTGTTTAATGTTGCCAAACATGTGAGTGGCGTGATCTATGCAGTGCTGCCTTGCGATCTGTTTGTCAAGGAGACAATTGCAGGGATGAAGATTGGCGATACAGGCTATTCCTATATCGTCGATGGGCAGACGGGCTTAATGCTTGCCCACAATATCTATGACAAGGTTGAGACCATGCACATGTTTGATTATCAACCTTGGATGCAGAAGATTGTTCCTGGCAAAAGTGGCACTAAAGTTGATTACAAAGATAGTCAAGGACAAAGGCGTATGGCTGTGTACTACCAAGACCATTTGTTTAAGTGGATTGCAGTTTCCTGCATCACTACTATAGAACTTCACGATAGAGCAACTATCTTTCGCAATATTATCTTATTTCTTACTTTGTGCAGTAGTATAATGATTTGGGTGATTATTACTGGTGTAGTGCGTTCAGTAACAGATGATGTTCATCGTACTAATTTATATGCCCAAGCTGTCACCGAAGGGAATTTGGAAACACGGCTCAATGTTTGGCGTAATGATGAACTTGGCGCACTAGGTGTAGCATTACGTAAAATGGTTGACTCCTTAAAACAGATGGTTAAGATATCAATTGAACAAACTAAGGAACGTCAACGTCACCTAAATACTATGCGTGATGCTATGCTCATGACATTGGCAGATCTTGTAGAGAGTAGAGATTTGAATACAGGGCAACATGTTCGTAAAACAGCTGCTTATGTGGACTTAATCTCTAGGCAATTGAAACGTATGGGCACTTTTGGCACTACTATGACTCAGGAATTTATAGATACATTAGTACGCTCGGCTCCCCTACATGATATTGGAAAAATTAAGGTGCCAGATGCTATTTTAAATAAGCCTGGCAAACTTACGCCCCAAGAATTTGCCGTGATGCAAAACCATGCCGTTGTGGGTGGAGAAATCATTGGCCATATTATAGAATTGGTTCCTGATACAGATTATCTCCTTGAGGCCCAAGCCATTGCCACATATCACCATGAATGGTGGAACGGTAAGGGTTATCCTGCGGGGTTAGAGGGTGAAGCTATTCCTTTGTCGGCAAGGATCATGGCTGTGGCGGATGTATTTGATGCCTTGGTCTCAAAAAGAGCCTATAAAGATGGGCTAAGTCTTGATCGGGCTTTTGCCATTATCAAAGAGGAAAGTGGCCAGCATTTTGATCCCCGCGTTGTGGAGGCGTTTTTTGCTGCAGAAACTGAAGTTGTCAGAGTTAAGCAAGCTTTTGCGGGCAATGAGGTCTGAAAGGTCGCTTTTTTTGACTATCCGTAAAAAATAGTTAACTCTTATGTATGCATAGTGCAAAAGCTCAGAGACCTACTTTAAATAGAGCACACGCCCTTAAAAATTGTAGTTTGCACATAATGAGCTTGAAGATCGTAATTTACATTGCTTAAAATATATACAATACTTTTGTAACCTAAGATATATTGGTAAATTGCATACTATAGAATTTAATTAGTAATATTTAATCATTTACTATTGTAAGCAAACTTATGCATAAAAATATTTAAGTTATAGAAGAGATTTATTAAAATAATCTACTATGTATAATTTATGTACACTATTTTAAAAATGAACTGCAAGTAAGATAATATTGTGTTTGTTCTATTATCTTTACATTGAGTAATTAATCTATGATGATCTTGATAAACATTGTGTTAAAATTTTGTACGATTAGTATATTATTGTAAATGTTCAAATGTTTATGGTAGTAAATGTAAAATGCTGTATTGAAGTTAACCACTTCTGAAGTTTATGGTGGTTTCACGAGTTAGATGAGATTTGCTTAGATTGCACTCAAAAAGTGAAATCTTGATGGGAGGTACTGATAGCTATGTGGCAAAAGAATTATCACTACCAAAGTCTTGCGGAAGCTCTTGCTGGTCTTGGAGAGATCAAAGAGTGTCTACAGACTCATCCCCAAGAACAAATCTTGTTGAATATCTACAGCAGCGGGCTTAAGCAATCGGAGATCCAACAATTTTTAGATGGCTTAGAGGCGGAGATGCCTGGGCTCTTGAGGGTCGGAATCTCCGAATATGCTGCCAGTTGGGAGCATACGGTCTCTTTAAAAATCAATGTACTCTGTGCTGAAAAGAGTCGTTTTAAGGTGTTAAGCTTGCCTTGCCAACCTGGGCGCGAGGCCAAGGTGGCCCAAAGCGTACGCAAGCTTTTGGATACCACAGAATATATGCGAGCTATGGCGTTGTATCCTGTCAATTGCGCCATGAATGTGACCGAGTTTTTGCAGATCGCAACCCAAGATCATGGCGATCTTCCTGTGTTTGGCTCCATGGCCCGAAGCTTGTTGGTCAATACAGCGCAAGATGAAAGCGATCCCATGTCCTTTGCCATAGCCCAAGAGTTAGTTGTGAGCGGTTTTGTGGTGGTGCTTTTTATTGGCGCCGAATTACGCGTGCATCTTAACTATATTTTGGGGTGGCGGCCCATCGGGCGCGAATTGCAGTTTACTTTAGGTCCACGCAGTCCTTATGGGGAGACTTCGGTGCGCTTGATTGATGGGCGGCCTGCCGAAGAGATCTTTCAAAAATATTTGGGTGTAAGCTGGGATGAAAATTTTGTGCGCAATGTGTGGGCATTTCCTCTCATGGTGCACCGTGGGAAACGTGATATTTGTTTTCTGCCAATTAAGAGTTCAGCAGGCACCTTGCATTTTTCAGGACGGATCTATGCCGGTGAAACCTTACGCTTTTCCTACTGTACACGTGAGGAGATCCTAGAAGCATCATTTGCCGGCAGTCAACGCCTGCAGGCCTTTCAACCTGAGGCCGTTATGCTCTCCTTATGTTTAAATCGTGTCGGCTTTTTAGGGGATGAAGCACATTTAGAGTGGGATTTTTTTAGAACACACTACCCTGAACTTGTCTTTTTCCATGGTAACTATGAGATTGCTTGGCGGTACGGGGAAGGTGGTGTCTTAAATAGTGCTTTTGTGGTTGTGGGCTTCCGCGAGTCTGCAAAACGCCTTGGCGTAGAAATTGATCGGAGTGTACCAGCATCTTTAGGACGTACGCACGGAGTGCAACCTTTACGCAATTTGGTCTCCCACTTCTTTCATGAAATGACCAATGAATTGGTCCATTTTCAACATAATCTGGAAACAGCAGTGGCTGCTAAGGCTAGGGCCAATGAACGACTGTCCTTACATGTTGTGGAGACTTTAGCGGAAGCTATCGATGCTAAAGATACTTATACCAAAGGTCATTCAGGACGTGTGGCTAAATATGCCAAAGAGATTGCCAAACGAGCTGGTTATAGTCGTAAGCAGCAAGAAAGTATCTACATGATGGGTTTATTACATGATGTAGGTAAGATTGGTGTACCAGACACCCTTATTAATAAACCAGGTAAACTGACATCAGAAGAGTACAGTATTATCAAAAACCACCCTGTGTTAGGTGCTAAGATTCTCAAAAATATTCAAGAGATGCCGCTACTTGTGACAGGAGCTAGGTGGCATCATGAACGCTATGATGGCAAAGGGTATCCTGATAATTTGCAGGGTGAAGGTATTCCTGAACAGGCCCGCATTATAGCGGTAGCTGATGCCTATGATGCCATGACCAGCAATAGAAGCTATAGGAAAGCTCTGCCGCAGAGCACGGTGCGAGCTGAAATTGTCAAAGGTTTAGGTACGCAATTTGATCCGCGCTTTGGGAGTATCATGCTGCAGATGATTGATGAAGATGTTGACTACCACATGCGTGAACTTTAAAGCCAAGGCAAGAAGGCAGCACTGCTTGCTTTACTTTGAGAGAGTTGTGTGCTGTACTTGTTGTTAACCAGGCATGATAATCTTGACTTTAGTGTAAATTTTCTCAATTATAACAATATAAAGTGCCTACTCTGTATGAGTTAGTTGTGTCAAATTATCATATAGCATTTATTTGTTTAACATAGATATATAATTTATAGTAAAAAATGTACTAATTTATATAAATAGTTTTTATAACTCTAGTAATCTATTGTTTAATAATGCTTTAATTTCTTGACTGAGCTTATATTCGACCAAGGTCATTATGAGTTTTAAGATATTTTGCTGCATTAATCAATTTTGTGTTACGCCCACCATGTTCTTTTGTATGCTATGGACATGGTGGGCAAGACTTGTGCAACCAGCATATTATGCTTTATGTGTGCTTATCTTAATTAACTACATCTGATATTACATTTCGCCGAGAATGGCTGACCAGAAAAAGAGTAAGGATAATCTGTGCTCTGAGACAACGACGTTCAAACATTTTGGAGAAACGTAATACGTGCATCAAAGCATGTATTATTTGATGGACAATAGTTATCAATGTTGACGAATTTCGCTGCAAAGGCATTGTATTTGTGTATTATCTTTTTTGCTTTGTTTATAAGTTAAAGAATAAAAAATGGTAGAAACAAGTTTTCAGATATCTTCTCACACGCCATGACAATAATGCGTGAGCTTGTGGCACCTAGCATATGTAAGCAAACAATATACAATGTTTTTAATAATTAACTATCAATGTTCACGCATTTGAAATAAATGTAAAACATCGATATTCTTTTTATATTTAGTTGATATTTTTAATTTAACTACACACATGTGTAGCAGTTTTCTATGATCATGATATATAATAAGAATATTAATTTATATAAGTATAAATCATCAACATCTATATTGCAAATATAACATTATAATTCATCATCATATTACCCACCTATTAAAGATTATTTATAATATTTATTAGTTTTTCTTGCAAAAATCTAAGTTCTTTATTTTTTCACACAGTATGATACACGAACAATCACTTGACCTATTGTAAAAAACTCAAGAGGGTGCATTGTTAGCAGTCATCAGAAAATATTCATTAATTTTATTTAGTTATAAATATTCACAAATTTTGCAACAAATGTAATAAATACCAGTCAAAACTTTCCTAGGATGTATGTATTATTGAATAGTCCATTAACAGAGCAATATTTTGTCCATCATGATCATTTTTAAATTGTTTTAAAATATCTGTAAATTAAAATGCATCTAAATTTATCATGATTATCTCTGTTTTTATTAAGGAGTATAAATATTTAAATATTTAAATATTACAATTGAATATTAATTTTGTTGGCAAATTTATGAACATTTTAGCGTTCTGCTGCGACCCAACTTCCCATACAGCATCGTTTAGTATCATATTAATGAAATTATACAGTTGAGATATGCTATTTATCAAACCAAGTCTAAACATTGACACATTTGCTAGATCTCTTTGCATTATACTAAATTCATTCACATAATTTTAAATTATGATATTTAACAGTTTGCAGCTTTTTTCCAAAAGATGTACACGATTTATAATTGCAGAATTAAGTTTTTTGTAAACAATATGTTTTGAAAATGTGTATCATTGATACTAAGTTTTTTGTGCATTTATTTTAATAATATAAACTAAATGTGCTATTATTTGATCTGTTGATATTTTATGTTTAGCTAAATTAATCTCCATATCTACAATATTTCTCACGAGCTCTAAATTGTGAGCAATCTTACCTTTTACGACAGATTCGTGTACATTGTAGAGTTCTGCGTTTGTTCCGTGTTATCAGCTGTGAGGCGCAGTAAGAAAAGATTTAATAATTTTATTGATTAAAAATACCGAAAACGATTCTAAGTCGTCACAATTTCTCGATAAGAATTATATAGAAAATTGTCACATTTCATCACTTATTAATCTTTGTAATCTACTAGTGTAACAATAATCTGCAATAATTTATATTATTAAAAACTAATTTTTAATAATATATATACAACATATTGTTTACTTTATACCTATATAAATATATCTTAACATGAATTATAAATTATTTGTAAGATGCAAAACTTATTTTTATACTTATCGTAGATATTTTAGAGTGAAATAATTCATTTTTACATTGATTATTATGTAAAACACAATATTTGATTGAGGGATTTTTTGTCATGCACCTTGAAACTGTATTGTGTATTTATTGCCAAGGTCTTGATCCGCAGATTTCTGCTCTCTTGCCGCAGATTCAGGCTCGACCAGGGTTTAAGCATGAATTTATTGAGGGCGTACCCTCAAAATGTAATGTGCAAACTCTACGGCGGCAGAGTGTCTTACTCTTAAGTGCGAAATATTTTACTAATTGTGACTATGACTTTGTGATACCGCCAATTATTGTAGCGCCTACACCTACCACTTATACTGCTAAACAGCTTGCTCTCCTTGAAGATGTGTGGTTTGTTCCATCTGTAGACCACTTTGAGTTTTATTTTACGCACTACCTCGATCGTCTTGCTATCTTGCGTCGTTTGCGGCGTAAAGAACTCTATTTTGAGACCATGTTGCACACAACGCCAGATCTTGTGTGGTTCAAAAATTGTCAAGGCGATCACTTTAGTGTGAGTGATACCTTTTGTAAGACGACCAAGAAAACTAGTGCCGACATTGAAGGCAAAGGACATGCCTATATTTGGGGCATGGATGAAGAAGAGTATGCGAGGAGTCCTTTGGCGTGTAAGGAAAGTGATGCAAGAGTGTTGAGGAGCGGGCAATTAGACGTAACTGATGAATTAGTTCAAAGTCAAAGAGGAATACGTACTTTTTCAACATGGAAAGGTGCCTTATTAGACGCTGATGGAGAGATTATCGGTACAGCTGGTATAGCGCATGACGTTACAGATATGAATACTATGTCGGCTGAATTAGAGCTGTTATTAAGTAATTTACCATTTGCAGTATTAATTACTGATGAGAATAATCGTATCATTAATATAAACGATAAATTTCGTAATTTATTTACTGAACCAGATAAGATCGTTTCTAGTGATATTTATTATCATGTATCTGTAGATAGACATGATGATATTCAATCAATTTGTGATCAAGAATTGCAAGAAATAACGCAAATTCCTGGTGTACATTTACAACCACATGTTACAGATTTATATATTGAGATTCAACATAAAGATATTCTCGATCAATTGAAAAATAGAGTTGGTTCAATTGTAATTTTTAGAGATATTACAAATGATTATCATAAGAAATTATTGCTTGAAAAACGTGTCTACGAAGATGCTTTAACTGGATTATTTAATCGACGATATTTTTATGAGAAAATTGTAAAAAAATTTGAACAAGGTGGTGTACTCTATTTAGATTTGGATCAATTTAAGCAATTAAATGATACATGTGGGCATGAAGCTGGTGACCAATGTTTGAAGATTGTGGGTCGCGTTCTCAAAAAGGTTAGTAATTGGGCTGTGCGCATGGGTGGCGACGAATTTGCCGTGTATTTGCCCAAAATTTCAGCCAAAGGGCTTGAAGCTTGTGCCTTAAAGATTGTTACTATCTTGGAAAAAGAGCTTCAAGGCGATCTTGCCTGTATTCGCGCAAGCATTGGGCTCGCCCTTTGGTCTGAAGCTTGTGACAGCTTGGAAACACTTGTGCGGCATGCAGATCTTGCCATGTACCACAATAAGCTTGTAAGTTCTGAGCTTGCTGAATTGAACCTGCAACTTGACTACGTACGCTATAATGCTTCAGCCCATGAATTGACTGATTTGATGCTTAAGATTAAGGCCAAGGAGGAGCTCCTGACACCATTTACTTGGTATACTCATTCTATGCAGGAAGAACATGCCGATTTGCATGTCAGGCGTTAAGTTTTTTTGTCTGTACAAATACTCATTGCTATTCATGAATATCATCTTAACAGAGTACTTTAGAGGTGAAGTATGGCATCTACTGTCTATTGGGCAAAACTTACGATTAAAAATCCAGCTGATAACAAATTGGCAAAAATTAGACGTATTTGTAAAGCTGTAGGTCTCGAAGAACATGTCAAACCCTTTGAAGTCGCCCCTGAAGATCAGGTCGTAGCAGTAAAGGTACATTTTGGTGAACGGGGCAATGATACCTATGTGCATCCCACTTTTGTCAGAGAAGTTGTGGATCAAGTAAGAGCTTGTGGCGCTAAACCGTTTCTCACAGATACCTGTACCCTTTACAAAGCCTGTCGACATAATGGCGTTGATCATTTAGAAACAGCCTATTTACATGGTTTTACGCCCTATGTTGTTAATGCACCTGTAGTCATTGCCGATGGCGTCAATAGTCACGCTTGGCGTGAGGTGCCTATCAATTTAAAACATTTTCAGTCTGTCAAAATTGCTGATGGCATCCTGTCAGCCAATGCTATGGTTGTATTGTCCCATTTTAAAGGTCATGCCTTTGGTGGGTTTGGAGGTGCTTTAAAGAATTTGGCTATGGGCTGTGCCCCTCATGAAGGCAAGATTGATCAACACGGACGCAATATTGTGATCATGGATAACTGTATTGGCTGTGGTCAGTGTGTCAAAATTTGTCCCCAACAAGCATTATCTTTGGTGAAGGTGGAAAAGGGTCGGCGTTGTGTGATTGATAAAGAACGCTGCTTTGGCTGTTATGAATGTATGAGCGTCTGTAAACAGGGTGCCATCGGTATTGATCTGCCCAATGAGCATGCCGATTTTTCCGAACGCATGGTTGAATATGCTTATGGTGCCCTCAAAGGTAAAGAAGGTCGGCTCGTCTTTATCAATTTCTTGATGAATATTACACCACAGTGTGACTGCGCAGGCTGGTCAGATCCAGTACTTGTGCCTGATATTGGTATTTTGGCCTCTTTAGATCCTGTGGCCTTGGATACTGCTTGCTTTGATTTGGTTAAGGATACGCCGAGTTTGCGGAAAATTGGTGAGCATGACTGTCACAGTACAGGTTACGATAAATTCCAAGCTGAACATCCTAATACCCGTGGCTATCATCAGGTAGAGTACGCTGAAAGTATTGGTATGGGTTCTCGTGAATATGAGTTGGTGAATGTCTAGCTCCGTGCATAGGGCACAATAAAGTAAGTTTAAGGGTGCTATCGGAAGGTAGCGCCCTTAAACTTCTTGATGCAAGGAAGATGTAGAAGAGGTGTTTAGATCTAGAATGTTTTTATTTATGCTTTTCGTACCTCATGACATAAGACTTCTATGGTAGCATGGAGGGAGTATGGCGTCATCTGTCTATTGGGCAAAACTTACGATTAAAAATCCAGCTGATCATAAACTCGCGAAAATAAGACGTATTTGTAAAGCTGTAGGTCTTGCAGAACATGTCAAACCCTTTGAAGTCGCACCTCATGATCAGCTTGTGGCAGTAAAACTGCATTTTGGCGAGCGCGGCAATGATACTTATTTGCATCCAACCTTTGTCAGAGAAATTGTTGACCAAGTAAAGGCGTGTGGCGCTAAACCTTTCCTTACAGATACCTGTACCCTCTATAAAGTCTGGCGTCACAATGGGTTTGACCATTTAGAAACAGCCTACTTACATGGTTTTACGCCCTATATTGTCAATGCACCTGTCATTATTGCTGATGGGGTGACAAGTCAGGCCTGGCGTGAGGTACCTATCAATTTAAAACATTTTCAGGCGGTCAAAATTGCCGATGGCATTCTCTCAGCCAATGCTATGGTGGTTGTATCCCATTTTAAAGGGCATAGGTTTGGGGGTTTTGGCGGCGCTTTGAAAAATTTAGCCATGGGCTGTGCTCCCCAAGCTGGCAAGATTGATCAACATGGGCGCAGTATTGTTGTTCGAGGTAACTGTATTGGGTGTGGGCAATGTGTGCAAATTTGCCCGCAACAAGCACTATCTTTGGTGAAGGTGGAGAAGGGGCGGCGCTGTGTGGTTGCTAAAGAACGCTGTTTTGGTTGTTATGAATGTATGAGCGTCTGTAAGCAAGGTGCCATTGGCATTGACTTTCCCAATGAATATGCAGATTTTTCCGAACGCATGGTTGAATATGCTTATGGTGCCATTAAGGGTAAAGAAGGTCGGCTCGTCTTTATTAATTTTTTGCTGAACATTACCCCGCAATGTGACTGCGCAGCCTGGTCTGATCCAGTACTTGTGCCAGATATTGGTATTTTAGCCTCTTTAGATCCTGTGGCCTTGGATACTGCATGCTTTGATTTGGTTAAGGATACACCGAGTTTGCGGAAAATTGGTGAGCATGCCTTTAACAGTAAAGGCTACGATAAATTCCAAGCAGAACATCCTGATACCCGGGGCTATCATCAGGTAGAGTATGCGGAAAGTATTGGTATGGGATCACGTACATATGAGTTGATCGAGGTGTAGAATCACTAATATATTTTGAAACTACTACGCTTAACTCAAGTGTAGTAGTTTCATAAGTATTCTGAAGATTGCTTTAATTGGCACAAAAAATGGCCAGTGATCTCTTTAAAGGCGCATGTGCAAGCTGCATAACCGCCCATTTTATTAATATGCTTTTTTTGCGTCAAATGCACTTCTTAAGAATGATTGTAAGATTTCTTTTTGGCTGTGCGGCTTAGCACAATGTAAAAGAGCCCTTTTAAATAGATTGTTCTTAGAATTTCTTGAACATTATTGTAAGATGTGATCATTTTTAAGCCAACAGTGATAAATGTTTACGAATTGCAGAGCAAGAGTAATATGTCGTAAGGGCCTGTAAAAAATAAATTAAAAAATTTTAAATTATTCTGCTAATTTTACTTAGATTTTAAGTTCTCAATAAATTACAGTAAAAGACAATTTTACTATTTTTACCCTATATCTAATTATCGATATTATTTGATTTCGTTATTTAAAATTGCATATAATTTTATAACTTAAAGCATATTAATATATTTCAAAGGGATTAAAGATGGAAGGTAATATTTTACAAATAGATCTTTTATATGCATTAATAAAAGTACGTCAATGCCTTGGTGGAGTAATTTTTAAAGATAAAAGTTTTCATAAAGTATTTGAAGAGCTATTTAAAAAAATACTTAAAGATGATTGTACTGGTGAAACTGAGTTATTGTTAAAGATATATAATGCAGGTGTTCCTGCAAGAATTTATCATGCGGATAGCAATAGTGTTATTGGTGTGATTAATGAAGAAACACAAAAAATTGCAAGAAAATTTTATTTGCAACCTAATGCAGTTTTTCATGCAATTGTATTGTGGTACTTTGTTATTGAATTATCAAATGAAGATGTGGAAAAGATCTGTGCGGATCCAACTTTAGCTGCGTTAGCAGTAAGTGTGACCAATTTTTGTCGTACACAGACAGTGCGCGTCCAACAAAGTTTATTGAGTCTGTTAGGCCAAAGTGCAGCTGATGTGGAGGCAGATATTCATGAAGCTGACACTGAAGCTGATCCTGTGCACACTAATTATACAAAAGCACTTGCTTTGCTTCAGGCACCACAGAGTGCTCAAGACATCAAACAAGCCATTAGTTATTTGCAAGAAGCCTGTGCGGCGCATTATGCACCAGCGCTCGTCTGTCTTGGGAATCTCTATTATCACGGCCAAGGTGTAGCCCAGGATTTTGGCAAGGCCTTTGAATTGATGTCACAAGCAGCGAGTCAAGGGGTCGCTGCAGCGCAAACGCGTTTAGCCTGGATGTATCAACAGGCTGAAGGCGTAGCCCAAGATCCTGTCAAGGCTGCTACTCTATATACTTTGGCTGCTAAACAGTGGGATATCTATGCCCAGAATAATCTTGCCATCATGTATTATGAAGGTAATGGTGTCGTCAAAGACTATGTCCAAGCGGCCTTTTGGTGCCAGAGGGCCGCTGAAGCGGGGTTAAGTGAAGCCCAAGATATGTTAGGGCTGATGTTTTATAATGGTTGTGGGGTTAATAATGATGATATTCAGGCTGTAGCGTGGTTTACGGCTGCAGCTAAGCAAGGCAATGCTGATGCCCAACAACATTTGGCTGTGATGTATTATAATGGTCGGGGGGTGGAAGAGGATTTACCAACGGCTATGCATTGGTTTACCTTGGCAGCAGAAAACCAGAATCCCCAAGCTCAATATACATTGGGAACATTGTATAGTAGTGGAGAAGGCGTGCCGCAGGATGATGCTACGGCCTTGTATTGGTTTCGTAAGGCTGCAGCTTTGGGTCAGGTCAATGCTCAATATATGCTTGGGGTCTTTTATTATGAGGGGAGAGCTGGTGTAGTCGATTGGGAGCAAGCCCTCTATTATTTTGAACTTGCAGCGCAAAATGGACATGCCACAGCGCAGTATATGCTTGGGGAAATGTACAATGCTGGCCAAGGGGTTGCACCTAATCCCAGTATGGCCATTTCTTGCTGGCATAAGGCCGCAAGCCAAGGTGAACCGCACGCTAGAGCCAGATTAGATGAATTGCGGAGGCGGTCAGATCTCTTAAATCGTTTTCGTGATTGGTAGTAGGACTAGGATTATCTAATTTGTGACGCAATGTATCTTGAGGCAATATGCTGTGGAGAGAAGAGGATATCTGTGGCAGGTAATTGGCTATTGTCTACTATTTTGCCTGCTCACAACCCAATTAGTTTATGCTTGGCCTGCCCATGTTATGCATATTTATGACGGTGATACCATGACAGTCGCCCCTTGTGGCGATGAAACGTGTCCACTATTTGTGCGCCTATATGGCATTGATGCGCCCGAATTAAATCAAGAATTTGGCCAGGAAACACGGCAATGGCTTGTTGAGCGTTTGAAATTAAGAAGTTTAATTGAAGTGATTCCCATGGGAGTGGATAATTATGGACGAGTTATTGGGTTAGTGGCTCAACATGGCTCGATTTTAAATGCGGAGCTTGTGACTAAGGGGTATGCGTGGGTTAGTAATAGTTGTGTTGCCATGGTCTGCCGTAGTTTAAGTCACGCCCAGAAGAAAGCCGCCAAGGAACGTATTGGGTTATGGGCCAAAGACAAGCCTCAGGCGCCCTGGCAGTGGCGAGCCCAGGAACGGGGGCGGCAAGAGCAGTTGCCCTTAATGAAACCTGAGAGTGTGGAATTGCCAAAGTAGTTGACCATTAAAACTTAGCCTCTCTTTGATATGCAGAGTTTGGTAGTTATTCTGGGATATGTGCCTAGAAAGGTTAGATGTAAAATGTACTTTGGTACAAGTATATGCAAACATATTAGCGAAATTTAATCTTATATGCAAACATAATTAGCATTGGATGCAATCTAGAACTTGAGCATAATATAGAAGGCTCAAAATTCAACTTGGATCTGCAGAGGTGCTATCAAAATCTGATAATTTTTTTTCTAGAAAAATCATATTTGGCACGCTGTTGCGTGCAGCTTATTTATGAATCTATTTTGGCGCAGGATATAAATGCACAAGAAACAAATTGCTTTAGCTTCACTCAGTCATCTCTGCTGTGATGTCAATACAGGTTCATTGCCTGCTATCTTACCCTACTTAATTGCCGAGCATGGCTTAAGTTATAGCGCGACCAGTGCCCTAATGCTTGCCAATTCAAGCCTGTCGTCTTTTATTCAACCGCTCTTTGGTTTACTTGCCGATCGCAATCCCCAAACCTATTTCATGCCTTTGGGTATTTTAATCGCAGGTTTAGCCATGGCTAGTGTGGGGTTTGTGGAAAATTATTGGGCCATTTTTTGTGCTGTGGGTTTAAGTGGCATTGGGGCAGCCTTATTTCATCCAGCAGCAATGCGCTTTACCAATAGTGTGGCAGGCGCTAAACAAGGCACCGGCACCAGTATTTTTTCCATAGGCGGCAACATCGGTTTTCTCATAGGTCCCTTGTTAGCTGTTGCCTTAATTGAATGGTGTGATCTGCGAGGCCTAGGTCTCTTAGCGCCCTTGGCTCTTATTATGGCCCTCTTGATTTTTTATGAAATCAAGCATCTGCCGCCAAAACCCAAAGCTCCTTTTGGGAAATCTGTCCAAGAAACACACCTTAAAAATGACTGGAAGGCCTTTAATTTGATGGTGATTGCAGTCATCTTTCGTTCCATTATCATGATTTGTTTCCGTGTGTTTTTTCCATTATATTTGATTGCTAATTTTAGCCAAAGTAAGTCGGCTGCAGCTGTGGCCTTAACAATATTTGGTTTAAGCGGTATTATTGGCAATATTTTAGGTGGACTACTTGCAGATCGTTATGGCTATAGTATTATTGTTAAAATAACATATTTATTATTAATACCTTGTTTAGTAGTTTTTCCATTTTTAGAAAATTTAGTCTTAATTTACATAGATTTAATTATTATTGCTTTTATGGTTTATGCGTCATATAGTCCTATTGTTGTGCTCGGGCAAAAATATCTGCCCAATCATGTAGGTTTTTCTGCAGGTATCACCTTAGGACTTAGTATAAGTATTGGTGGCTTATTTTCTCCTGTCTTAGGTCTTGTGGCTGATACCTATGGACTCTTATATGTCTTTTATGCTCTTTCTATTTTCGCATCATTAGGTTTTCTCTTTACCTTATTGTTACCAAAACCTAACTATCAAGCTTATGAAGTAGCTTTATAAGCCATGTGCAAGATTGTATCGCTACTTAGATTTTAATATGATCATAAATGTAGATAATTATATATAGACTTGATCTAAATTAATTATTTAGATATTTTTAATCTAGTTACAAGGCTTTGCTAACCCATAAACTTCTTGCCAGGTGATAATTTCTACCATGTTTAAATTATTGGCAATTGGTCTTGTCTTAGTGACTGCAGGTGTTGTCTTTTATTATTTTGCGCAACATGAGCCACCCCTGCAAGGGTTAAGTACACTTGAGAGTGGTGTTAGTGTCTTAGCATCAAGAGCAAAACCGCCGGTAGTCTTAGTGCCGTCCCCTGATATGGCGCTGCTGCACAGTGGTTTTAAAAGAGTAAGACCTCAAGATCGCGAGCAGAGTGCGCCAAGTGTCTTGGTGTCGTTTGCTGTCTACAATGACAACTCTTGCCACTTAGTTCTGGCGCTAGCTGAGACAAGTGGTGAATGGGTATGGGAAGCATTGCAGCACTGTCCCTATGCTAGTTTACGCACAATTGAAGAACCTTACGCCAAAGCACAAGTGTACAAGTCTATTTTTTTGTTACAGCCAAAAGCTGATCCATTTAAGACATCGCAAATGACGCAGCTCGTGTTGCGGGCCAAATTTCTTTTGAGTCAGCGGAAGCGTCAGGTGTTGATTGAATACCGTGAACCTGTGACTCAAGAACAAGTGCGTCTCCTAAATATTGATCTCAATAATAGCTATATAAGCCAATTTTATGCACGAGCCTTGCGGGCGTGGAGTGTGCAGTTTCCAAGTATTGATGCTGTGAAGACGTTGACCATAAATAAACTTGCTGCAAGTGACATAGAACGCACAGGCTTAGCACCCTGGTTAGGGGAGGTCGAACATCCAGGACATGGCCGCTAGCTTAGGCCTTGCGTATGGCTAGCACATGTCGGCCATAGGAGCCTACATGGAACTATTAGGGGTTATTTTGTGTGGCGGTTTGTCCTCAAGGCTTGGGCAGAATAAGGCACTCTTAAAGCTTCGAGGTTCGACCACACTGCTAAAAGATACCTGGGAACTCTTAGGTTCAGTTACGCCAAGTCGTATTTTAGCAACCCGTGAACCTGAGCCCTATCTTGAGTATCCATATATTTTAGATGCAGGGCCACGTATTGGTCCTGCAGGTGCCATCTTGACTGCTCTAAACTATGCTGCTGCCAATGGGTTTGCTGCTATTCTAGCTGTTGCCTGTGATATGCCGTTTTTAAATGTAGCTATGTTGCTTAGATTAGTTGAGGCCTTTAATCTCTCTTTACCGACACAACTTGAAACTGTGTGGTGCGCCAAAACTACGCAATATCTGCAACATTTGACAGCCATTTATCGAATCCAAGCTAGACCTTATTTTGTGCAGCGTATAGAGAATAAGGTTTATGCTCTGCAAAAGATGATACCAAATTCCTTGCAAAAGCGTGTATATTATACCGCGCAGGAAGCACACTACTTTCATAATATCAATACCCAAGAAAATTTAAGCCAGGCTTTACAAATTTTGCAGAGTGCAAATTAAGTAGCCAAGAAGAGATTTGCATAAAAAAAAGAGAGGTAAGCGTCATTGCTTACCTCTCAACTTAAGCTATAGCTCTAAACTGTTATGCCAATTGTGATAACAAGGTTTCTTTGATGGAATCAATTGTGCCTTCACCATTTAAGGCAATATATTTGGTAGCACCTTTATTTAAGGCCAGTTCTTTGAAGAAATTGGCTGCTGCAAGGGTGCCATTTTCGGAATTGTAGTAGATGTCATGACGTTTGTTGATGGCGGCCTCATCCTGGTCGTCGCTTCTGGCTGATAATTCACCACCGCACACTCTGCATTTATCACCGTTGGGTTTAATGGCGTCAATGAAGATGTTGTTGGGATGGTTGTTATTATTTTTGCACAGACGGCGTCCCATGATGCGATTTTTGGCCACTTGGCGCGGCAAAAGAATTTCTACAACATAGTCTAATTTTAAACCTGCTTGTTGCAGCGCATCCCACAGTTTTTCAGCTTGCACCATATTGCGGGGGAAGCCATCTAAGAGCCAGCCGTTTTGTCCTTTGGTTTTTAAGGTGTCAAGAACCATAGGAATGGTGATATCATCAGGCACGAGGTCGCCACGATCAATATAGGCTTTAGCCTTTTTGCCAAGCTCGGTGCCGCCACCAATGTGCTCGCGGAAAATGGCCCCAGATTCGATGTGCGCAATATTATATTTGTCTTTAATCAAATTGCCTTGGGTGCCTTTACCGCTGCCATTGGGTCCAAAAATAAGGATATTCATACACTCTCCGTGGCGCCGTTTCTCAACCCTACTTTAAGATTGGTTTTGAGCGCCAAGCCTTATGTTAAGCCAACCAAATTTCGCTGGCTCTGATAAAAGATCCGCTTGCAATTTTTTTGGGCAGCAAGGTTGTAGGCCACCTGGCTGCGATACTTCAAGCGATTAATTTTAGCTTGAGCCTCGCTTAAAAGTCAATCTTTGGGCACATTAACGCTATTTAATGTTATGAGCACAAGCAGCACATGTGTCAATGAAATAAGCCTAAGGTTCCTCAAAATACGCTTTTAGCCTGGACACCTTTGAGACTGTAAGAGTGCTAAATTAAGCAGCCTGCTTGGCTCTTTCTTGATTAATGTGCGCTCTTCCTTTCAATAAGTTTGCAAAACCTTTATTGATATTTAGAGTGTGACTTTTTTTCGATGAGAAATACAGTAAACTTATATTTACATTTATAGCATAATATAGAGGTCTCTATATTGTAACTTATTTGCAATCTGCATAGATCTTATTTTGTTATATCTTTAGTATTATTCAAAATGTTAAATTAGAAATTTTATTTCTATACATAAATTTTTAAATTATACTCAATTATTATAATTGTTTAAATCATTATATTATTATGTAGAATAAACCTATAAATAATTTTTGCAATCTAACAAGAAGTTGAGATGTAGTATATACTCTGTGAACAATTTTTAGTTTGATCTAAAATATAAATAAATCTTTTCTTGCGTATTATGATTAGATAAAAATTATGTCCATAAAAT
>JAFTDU010000115.1 GCA_017454005.1 Desulfovibrionaceae bacterium
CATTTTCATAGTGTTTTAAAATATTGTACCATTATATAGAATCAAGCTATAAACAATTTTGATAATTAAATATAAAGTTGATATACAGTATATACGCTAGGAATAAATTTTAGGTTCATATAAAATATAAAAATATCTATGATATATTATTATAGAAAAAATTACATTTACAATATTAAAAATATATATTAAATCTGCATACTTGTTACATAGAGATAAGATTACATGATATTTTATAGTATATATTAATAATTATTTATTAATTCAAGATTACAGTGACTATAAATTTGATATAGATTTAGTGAAACTGTTTTTATTTTCCAAGGAGGTAACGCAAGCTGAACGTTTATAAAAAGTAGGCTAGCGTAAAATATTTATGAAGCAATTATTTGCTGCTATACCTGGTGTTGATAAATGTAAACAGAGCTTATTAGCACAAGATCCTAGTTTACAAAACATGTCTTCGGAATTGCTGAGGATATTGATTACACAATATTGGGATAATTATCGCCAAAAAATTAAATCTGGACAGATTACTTCAATTACAGAGTTAGAGTTGCAACACCATCTACCCAATCTCTTACGCTTTGTGCAAAAAGGTCAAAAACCTCGTTTTAAAAAAGTCTTGAATGCTACAGGGATTGTAATTCATACAAATATGGGACGCTCTGTTTTAAGTCACGCGGCCCAACAGGCTGTGCAACTGGCAGCTGCAAACTATAGCAATTTAGAATTAGATTTGAGTACTGGGTTACGCGGCAGTCGTTATGCGTTGGTAGAACACTTACTGGCCCAAGTCACAGGCGCCGAAGCTGGCTTAGTCGTCAATAATAATGCTGCAGCGGTACTCTTGCTGCTAGATACCTTCTGTGCAGGCTCTGAGGTGATTGTCTCTAGGGGCGAATTGGTTGAGATAGGTGGTAGTTTTCGTATTCCGGCCGTTATGAGCAAGACTGGGGCCATTTTGCGCGAGGTTGGTACAACCAATCGCACCCATCTTGAAGATTATGCTGCGGCCATTACCCCACAAACCAAAGCCTTAATGCGTGTGCATACTTCCAACTACCGCATCATTGGTTTTCATTCGCGTGTACCTTTAGAAGATTTAGCAAAACTTGCAGCAGAGCGGGGGCTCTTATTACTTGAAGATTTAGGTAGTGGAAGTCTAGTCCACTTTGACATCAATGGTCTAGATGAGCCGACTGTACAAGAAACCGTACGCTATGCTGATGTAGTGACCTTTTCTGGCGATAAGGTGTTAGGTGGCCCCCAAGCTGGTCTCTTAGTTGGCAAGGCCGCGCTTATTCAAAAGTTAAAAGCCAATCAGCTTACACGAGCGCTCCGCTGCGACAAATTGTGTTTGGCAGCCCTTGAAGCGACACTTAGATGTTATCTGGATCAGCAAGGCGCAAAGGCAGAAGTGCCGACCTTAGCTGGCATTACGGTAAAACCTTGGGACTTAGCTGGGCAGAGTTCACGTCTAGCCCGCGGTTTCACCCAGGCCTTAGAGGGGAAGTGTGAGGTGAGTGTGCGGGATGCGGTATCCCGGGTTGGCGGTGGTGCTTTTCCCCAGGCCGATTTGCCAACCTCTTTAGTGTGTTTACAACCAACTAAAGTGTCAGCAGCTGAGCTCAAAGCTAAATTATTGAGCACTGAGCCGCCTGTTTTAGGCTATCTAGATCAGGACGCCTTCTGCTTGGATCCGCGCACTCTCGCAGAAGCAGATTATCCCCTCCTGTTTCAAGCCATTATGCAAGCCTTTGCCGAACTTGAGGCTGCACACAGTTAAGACCAACATACATTTGATTCTTCAGTGATCTAGAAGATGATCTTCTAACGATATATTTAAAACTAGATAATAGTGATATTATTTAACTTTGGTAAAATACTGCTTAACTCACATATTGTAAATATATAGGTAATTATATCTATATGTTAAGTATTATATTTTTTATTCGTGAAATTCATAGATCATTAATTATTCATTAAAATATATAAGGAGTATATTATGGATGCCTCTTTACAGTACAAGCCAGAAAGTGCTTGGAAACTGTATTCTACTGAACAAACACAACAAGATATGCGGGCAGTTACAGATAGATATATTGATTTTTTAAGTACGTGCAAAACTGAACGTGAAGTGATTAAATATGTAGAAGAAAAATTACGTGCTGCAGGTTATGGTGATGATGCTAGTCAAGGTATGGTGGTGCGTCCCTTTAGAAACAAGGCGTTATTTGCCGCTAAACGCGGGGATCAACCCCTTGAATCTGGTTTATCTTTGATAGCCGCCCATACAGATTCGCCGAGACTCGATTTTAAGCAGAAACCCTTAATTGAACAAGCAGATGTCTTGCAGGGGCAAACCCATTATTATGGGGGCATTAAAAAATATCAGTGGTTCTCAAGACCCTTGGCCTTACATGGTGAGATCATTTGTCAGAATGGTACGCATGTAAAACTGGTTGTGGGCGAACAAGCTACAGATCCAGTTTTTTGTATTGCTGATTTATTACCCCATTCGGGCCACCAGCAGTTGGAAAAAACGGTACAAGATGCCTTTGAAGCCGAAAAAATGAAGATTGTCTTGGGCCATAAACTGCCGCCTGAGATTAATGACAAAGCCAAAGAGGACAATGACGCAAATAAGAAGGAAGCAAGTGATCTCATTAAAAACGCTATTCTCGATTACTTGCATACTCAGTTTGCAATTGTCGAAGAAGATTTAATTACGGCCGAGATTGAGGTGGTGCCGGCAGGCGCAGCACGGTATGTGGGGTTTGATCGTGCCATTGTGGGCGGTTATGGCCAAGATGATCGCATCTGCGTGTTCACAGCCCTGGAGGCCTTGTTGGCAAGTGCCAATGATGGGCGGAGCAAGGCTGTAATGTTTTGGGATAAAGAAGAGATTGGTTCCCAAGGGGCCACAGGTGCGTCGGCCAGGTTTTTACAGTATTGTGTCGAAGATTTAGCACGTGCTTGGGCACCTACGACGCCTGCAAGCCATGTGCTCTTAAATACCCAGGCCATTTCAGCTGATGTTACTGCGGCGCTTGATCCAGATTATCAGGATTTGCATGAGAAACAAAATGCTGCCCGGCTGGGATTTGGGCCATGCTTTTCCAAGTTTACGGGTAGCAAGGGCAAGTTTGGTGCCAGTGAGGCCGATGCAGAATATTTTGCCCAAGTGTTGCAGAGTTTAAGACGCCAGCAAGTACCATGGCAGGTTGCTGAATTAGGTAAGGTGGATACTGGCGGTGGCGGTACTGTTGCCCTGTTTATGGCCTCTTGGGGCATGCGTGTCATTGATTTAGGACCAGCCTTGTTGGCTATGCATAGTCCCTTTGAATTGGCAAGTTGCGCGGATATTTATGCTACATATAAAGCTTATACAGCATTTTTAAATAATTGATATTTTAAATTTAAGTTTTGCAGTTGACAATGCTCTAGTTTGTTAAGCATGTAAGTCAACTATCTTTGCATAGCGCTTGTGATCCAAAAGAAGAGGCCTGCAAAAAATTCTCATGCCAAGAGTTTTTTGCAGGCCTTGTGAACCACTTATTGTATACATCGTTTGATGTATGTGTGTCTATGTGTGAGTATTAGAGAGATATAGCGCTAGAGCAATTAAACGCTCCAATTTGAATATTTTGTCAATTCTATGTATATCAAGAATTGAAAAATCATAATAGTAATATCAAGACATAATTTTAAATGTAAATAATTTACAGTATATGAAGAATCTATCAGTCTCTTTACATATAGAAAAGATACTGCATTAGTTCATAAAACCCTGCAAAGGACAATATGCATTTCGTGACTGTCCAGGGTTTTGTCTGTCAAGAAAGAAAAAGCTCTTGAAAATTGTTTTGAAAATAAACCCAAGAAGGGCTTAACTATAATTTTTTTTATCCTGCAATATGGTAATTATTATATGTTTCGCGAATTTCGCTTGTTCATTTCAAATCAAATCAAATCAAATTGTTAAATATTTTCTAAGTGTTATGTATCTGCCATGTATAGGCTTGTGATTCTTACACAAGATACTTATCAGGTTAATTGTTATAGAAAAACACTTTGAGCTCTGCGAAAGATGTGAACAGTGTTGACAAAATTGTTAATATTGTTCATACCAACAAAAACGAAAATAGTTTCTTATTTATTAACACTCTCTTCATCTTAGCCAATGTTTTTCTTTTACTATTACTATAATAATCTTTATTAAAAGTATGATATTCTGTTATAATTGATCAATATTAAATTATGTATTACAAATAAAATGTTCTGTAGTGTGTTTACCAAAATACTCGCTTAGTTAATAATATAATAAAGCAGTGCTCTTACATTTACCATTTTGTGAAGTAGATACATATTTTTAAAGTTTATCTCTTTACATTCTGCATAGTTGACATGATCAAATTGTTATTAATTATCATGTATACGATCAACTAGTCTATAACAAAATGGTCTGACTATATTGTATTACATCTGTAAGAGAATCTATAAATATAATAAAACAATTGTTTAATAATTAAGATATAATATAGAACATTTGAAACAATGTTTAAAAAAGAATTAAAAAAAATATGAAAATGTTATTACATTTGATACTGAATTTGTGAAAATTTATAACTTTGCATTGCTTCTGCTTGCATATACCTATTGCCACAATTGCTTGGCTCACATAGCATTCCTTTGTGTTCATTTTGTGCTTGTTGATCAAGTTATCAACACAGGTAATAAAAGATAATAGATTTTCTGTAGCAAATTGTAACTTACTTGATGATAGTCAAGTAATACCAAATGATAAAGATGAAATTATGTTAGAAAAAGTTATTACATTTTTGTAAAATTCGTGAATATTTATTACTATTGATATCTATTCTATTAAATAAATTGGTGAATATTATATGATTGCTGTTGACTGCATAAGTCTACGCTTCTTAAAAAAAGATTACTTTGGGAGCAATGATCGTGATTTGTGAAAAAATTAAGAAGTAACAATATAATAAATAGTAGTAAACTTATTTTTTACAGACGAAGCCAAAAATGTTTTTAAATTGATATAATTTAAGAAGCGTGTTTATTCATAGTAGTTATTGATATAAATCTAACAGTGAAAATAATAACGTATACTGAGTATATTATCTAAGAATTTTTAGACATGGAGAAGACGCACATCAATCTTTAACATGTCCATATCAATTATATTAACTTAAAGATCATTTGAATAAAAGAAAAGAGTATTTACCATAATGTAATTTGTAAATTTGGCAGAAATTTTCGCTAGCATATGCTGATATTGAAGATACAAATCTACAGGAAACAAGTTAGATTCAAGAAGAAATTCATGCAATTGCAAATAATAGTTAAATAATGCTCACATACACCATAAGAAATGTAATTGAAAAATTACGCGTTTTAAATGTGGCGAATTATAGCTGACTTTGATGATAAAAAATTTAAAACTAAAGGTGCACAAGCTCTATGTTTAGGGCAAGACATAACTGTGTTGTATCTTGCAGATTTTGTCGACAAGTAACAATTGATTATATCGCGCAGCAAAAAATTTGTTATATAACTGTGTTGGCACAGTCTGTAATTTTTTTTCTTTACACTTCTTACGTTGTGTGCTATAATATGCAAGTAACTTATTAATCATCATCCAAATTCAAGATATTATATCATCTTATTATAAAATTAATCAATATCTATATTTAGATTATGTTATAAAAAATATACATTTTATCAAACATTTATAAAAATAATCGTTGTAATATACATATTTTATTTTATTTTATTTGATTTAAACCTATTTAATAGGAATATCAATATGATAAGATACAGAATTTTTTCTGTGTTTTTAAATCAACTTATAACCTATGAAGGATGTTAAGATTGATCTCTTGTGTAATTAAATGTCAAGAACACAACTTCTTAAATGATGCTTGTGATAATTAACGTTGATAATAGCTTGGCAAATATTTTTTAATGCCAATTTTCATCCTTGGATAGTCACAAGGTATGGACTATGGATTCATTATTTGACGAAATTGTTTTACTTTTTTTGCTCTCAATAGGAGTCATCCTTTTGTGTAATCGGCTCAAATTGCCTGCAACAATCGGTTTTCTTTTGACAGGCGTAATTTTTGGGCCGCATGCCCTAGGCGTTGTTTCAGATCAACAGGCTGTAAGTAAGATAGCAGAACTAGGTGTTGCCCTACTCATGTTTACCATTGGTATGGAGCTTTCAGGGGAGGCTCTGAAGAGATTGAAACGCCCAGTGTTCATCGGCGGCACCATGCAAATTGGCCTGACTATTTTAGCCGTCATGCTCTGGATGATGCTCACAGAGGGTATCACATGGCAAAAAGGCGTCCTCTGGGGCTTCTTAGTAGCCCTCTCTTCTTCTGCTATAGTCCTGCAACTCATGCAAAAAAGAGGCGAGAGCGAAGATATTTATGGCAGACTTTCTCTAGCCATCCTGATCTTTCAAGACATCATGGCTGCACCCATGCTTATAGGTGTGCCATTGCTAGCTGGGGCGATTCATTTATCCTTTCAATCTGTCATCTTCTCGACGACCAAGATCGTTTTGATTCTAGGGGTTGTGATCTTCGTAGCCAGTCGCTGGCTTAATCGTCTCCTGGAGGCAGTACTTAAGACTGGTGCCAGAGAAGTATTGCTCTTGACAACTCTTGGTCTCTGCATGGGCATGGCCTTACTTACCCATGAACTTGGCCTCTCGTTATCCCTCGGCGCCTTCTTAGCAGGCCTTCTTGTGGCGCGTTCGCCTTATAGTATGAGCGTCTTAGCTGGGATTTTACCTTACAAAGATGTCTTCATGAGCCTGTTCTTCATGTCTGTAGGCATGTTGCTTAACGTGAGTTTTCTGTTTGATAATGTGGGCACGATACTGATTACCACGCTATTTTTTATCTTTTTTAAATCGATTGTCACCTTACCGTCTGTGCTTATCCAAGGCTATTCCCTGAAAATCGCTGTCCTAGCCTCCCTAGCTTTAGCCCAAGTGGGAGAGTTTGCTTTTGTTATCGCAGATCAGGGTTTTAAGTTAAATCTCTTCACGGCAAATGATCATCAGATGTTCCTGGCTGTTAGTGTCATAACCATGATGTTGACTCCTGCGCTTATGGCCTTAGCTCCTAAAATCGCAGCCAAGATTCCTGAAAAGAAAAATGGGCACTTAGAGAATACTGACGAAGCGCCGCACTCTCTTAAGGATCACCTCATTATTATAGGCTTTAGTCTCACAGGTAGACACCTGGCTTACGCTGCCAAAAAAGCAGGCATTCCCTATGAGATTCTTGAGGTAAATACGGAGACAGTGGCTAAATATAAAGATCAAGAGCCAATCATCCAGGGAGACGCAACGGAGCCGTTTGTCCTAAATCATTTAGGTGTAATGAAGGCTAAAACACTTGCCATAGTTGCATCTGACCCAACTGCAGTACGCATGATTACGCAAGCAGCTCACAATATGAATCCCAAGCTGCATATCATAGCGCGAACCAGGTTTGTTAGGGAAGTAGAGGAGCTAAAAAACGATGGTGCATCTCAGGTCATAGCTGCAGAATTTGAAACCTCTCTTGAGATTTTTAGGAGCGTACTAAAGCATTATCTTGTACCAAAGCAAGATATTGACGAGATATCTGCAACTATCAAAGAAGGCGAGAGTGCATCTAGTCAAGAGCAGGAAGTAGCGAGCGCCTAAGCTGTTATTTTGCAACTAAGACCCAGGCAGGCCCTTTAGCATCTAGAAAACTAGCTACATAATTGCCACGTTCATCACTCCCGCAAAAAATATCAATGCGGTTCTTCTTAATGGCGCCGCCGACATCTTGGGCAAAGCCTATGCCGCGCAGCGCCACCTTTCCAAACTTTTGGTCAGGAATATTGACCCCATAGGCAATGATACTGCCCAAAGGAATATAGTGGGGATCTGTGGCTAGAGCTTTCCACGGTTCGATGACAATATCGCCCATGGCGCCATAAGGGCCTGAGCCACCCAATTTGAAAAACACAAAACTTGGATTTTCGTAAAAGATTTCTGTGACCCGATTTGGATGTTGTTTCAACCATTCACGTTGTTCAAAGATATCGCCGCGCTGCAATAAACCTTTTTCCCGCATGATGCGGCCTGAGCTTTTATATTTGTGACCATTGGCGCCATCATAGTTGATACAGATCTGTTTGCCATTTTCAAGCAGTAAACAGCCTGAGCCTTGTATTTCTAAGAAAAAGACATCAACAGGATCTGCAGCCCACGCAAGTTCCAAGTTACGGTTAGCCAATTTTTTCTCGCCTTCAATTTCGCGCCGCGAGTAATATTTTTTGCCCCGTACAAGATCTGGGGGCCTACGGTAGATGGGATGATTGTAGCCTGGTTTTTTTTGCATACTTGCCCGCACAAGCGGCGCATAATAGCCTGAATACATGATGCCGGGTTTAATGGGCACCCAAGTAAAATTGTCGAGAAAGAGCTGCGGATTGCGATCAAGTTCAGGAAGTAAACTTTGCAGACGGGTGAGTGTATGTTTAAGTTCGCCCCAAGTAAGTTTCAGACCTGGGCGGTCAATAGCTAGAGCTGCTTGATTTTTTCGGCGTACATAGACCAAAGATTTGGCTATGGGGCCGGCTAAATCCCGCCAGGAAGTCATGGCTTGATTTTGCGGGCGTAATTGCTGCGTAAAATATTGTGGACTTTCTTGTAAACTGACGGCAGGCCCTGGATCCATATGGGTTACGGGGGCGCTTTTGCTGCCACAGGCTGCTAAAAAGCACAGACAGCCTAAGGCAAGAAATTGGAAAGTTTTGGTCGCAAAATAAAAAATACTGTTTTGCAACCCAGGAGTCAGACTATGCATACTTTGCCATCTCCAAATCTATATTTACCGCATCGTGTGTCGTATGGGGAAACCGATACTATGGGTTTTGTGTATTACGCTGAATATTTACATTATTTTGAGCGTGCCCGTAGTGCATATATTCGGCAGTGTGGTCTCAGTTACGCCGAAATTGAAAAACGTGATATTTTTTTGCCTGTGCGGGAGGCTAACTGTCGTTATAAACGCCCTGCACGTTATGACGATTTGATTTATATTGGCATTGCTATTAGTGAATGGGGACGAGCCTCCTTGCGCTTTGTCTATGAAATCGTAGATGCTAATCAAGAGCTGTACACCACAGGGATGACGCAGCATGCCTTAATTAATAAAGCGGGCAAGCTGCAAGCTGTACCAGCATGGTTTAAGGACTTGTGTAGCAATTTGCAGGTGCCAAACCCTAGAGAACCACTGTATTAAGTCAATACTGCAAGGCGATAGAGATTATAGACTACATTATCTTGATACAATTGATAGCTAAGTCGCATGTAGTTAAGCATAAACTTAAATAAATGCACAAGACTTACAATTTCATTCTTGAAGGTTTATGCGCCTTACGATTATGGTGTTGTCTTGGTAGAAAGCTTTTGGGTTCCAGTAATTCTGGATCTTCGCCTTTTAAACATGCTCCAAAAGCCCGCATCAAAGCATCAATTGTAGAGAAATCATAAGATTTATCTTTTGTCTTGAGTATCCAATGAGATTTGCCATGCAGTACTTTTTTCACTGTATGCAATTTTTGTTCAACAGCATGATAACTTAAAATCCATTCATCTGTATTTGAATGTACAATAATGTTATTTTTATCACGCTCACATGTTAAATTATCTATTTTATCTAAATTAATTAAATCTTTAATTGCAGCTTCAAGAAAATGCAGCTGTTCACTTTCACTAATTTCTTGCTGTTCTTTTGCTAAACGTTGTTCATCTTCTTGAAATTTTGCACGCCATAGTTCTTGATTTTTAGACAGAGGGGTGAATCCCCGTTTCATCGTTCTGATACACCAAATAATTGCGATTAACATCACAAACCCTGCAATACCAAGAACGAAAAGCATAATTAATTCCTTGTTATATATAAAGCGAATATGATTGTTCTGTATTCTTTTGAAGATATGAATATATTGGTCAATACTCAATATGTAAGTATTTTTTTAAAATTGATTTCAATATGTTTTTAAACCATATAGTATAATGTGTTTTATTTACTTCTGAGCCTATTATAAATTTTTTTGTTGTAACATTATAAATTGGCGAAAGTATGCTTGATAATGATTGATAAAATTCATAAGTCTTTTTTTACATTTATGATATGCATGGCGTAGAGATCTTATGTTGATTTTTGACTTGCCATAGATTCTGCATGACGCGCATGAGTCTTGTTTTGCAGATGTATCTTTGTTCTGCCAAAAATATACCGGTTGACTCAATAGCACAACTTGCAAAGTCAATATTTAGGTGTAGCAAAGTCAAAGGTTCTTTGAAACGAGCACAAGGTTTGTGGCTTGCTTGTGTGGAAACTTGATTTTGTTATAAAGGTTTTAGGTTGAAGACTCTAGCGCATTTTTTCTAAATAAAAGTTCAGAATATAATATAAAACTGAAATACATAAATTTTTTTCTGAATAAATACTTCTGAATCAAAGACGATATGTTTTATAATAGCTAGTTTGTGCAGAGTATCAGAATAATAAGGTCATGATAGCGTTGTATAAAAGATAAATACTAAGTGGTAATTAGTCATTATGTATATGCTGATAGAAGATTGATTAGGTCTATGTTCGTTATGTTCTATTGACAAGGCCCAGTGATTTTGTTTATAGCTAATAAGCAAAACAGATGTACGAATCCCAAGCTGCGCAGCTTGGGGCACGCTGAACTTTCTGTTGGTATTTGAATTTTAACCTATGGAGATAGCGTATGGCAGATCTTGAGATGCAACGCACCATTGCTGTGGTTGGTACAGGGGGTTGCGGCAAAACATCGCTTGCCGAGATGTTGTTATTTGACAGTGGTGCCATTTCACGCTTAGGCGCCATTGAGGCTGGTACAACCAAACTTGACTATGAGCCTGAGGAAATTAAGCGCCGTGGCTCCATTCAACCTGCCCTGGCTACTTGGACATGGCAAAAAGCGCGGCATTTTGCCTTGGATATTCCTGGAGATGGAAATTTTACAGGCGATCTAGACGTTTTGTTGCAAGGCGTAGATGCCGTTGTCTTTGTCATTGATGCAGTGGATGGGGTACGCCCCTTGACCAAGAAATTTTGGCACAGCGTGCAAAACCTGCATCTGCCGGCGTTGCTTGTCATCAATAAGATGGATCGGGATCGTGCCGACTATCATGCAGCCTACGATAGTCTCAGTCAGCTGGGGCTCAAGGCTGTGGCCATGCAGTTGCCAATCATGAGCGGCGCAAGCTTTACCGGCTACGTCGATATTTTAGAGCATAAAGCCTTTTTATTTGGCCAAGACCATAAGACTACACCCACAGAGATTCCTGCTGAACTTGCCGATGATGTAGCCCTGCTGCACGACGTGACAGTTGAAAATATTGCCGAAAGCACCGAAGAATTGATGGAAAAATATTTGGATGAAGGCAGTTTGTCGCAAGAGGACATCAGCAGTGGGTTGCGCACAGGGGTGAGCCACGGCGATATTGTGCCGGTGTTTGTGTGTTCGGCTCTTGAAGATAAGGGTGGGGTGGCCATTTTAGATGCCATTACGACCTTATTGCCAGCACCTACAGCACGTCCTGCTTTTAAAGATGCCCAGGGTCAAGAACGCTTGGCCGATCCCACGGCACCGCTTGCTGCCTATGTCTTAAAAACCTTGACCGATCCCTATTCAGGGCAACTTTCGCTCTTAAGAGTGCTCTCAGGCACCTTGACTGCTGATACCACTGTCATCAATAGCCGCACAGGTGAAAGCGAACGTTTGGGCAACCTGTTGCTATTATGTGGCAATGAACAAACCGCTTGCAAGGAAGAATTGGGACCTGGCGCCATTGTAGCCGTAGCTAAATTGAAAAATACCAAAACAGGGGATACATTAGCTGACCCCAAAGCACCATTTACCTTACCCGTGCCGCCTTTAGCCCCGCAATTGATTACCTATGCTTTGGCCCCCAAGACTAAGGGCGATGAAGATAAGGTCTATGCGGCGATGCAAAGGTTACTTGATGAGGATATTACCCTTAAATTAGGCCGTGATGAAGAGTCAGGGGATATTCTTTTATCTGGCATGGGGCAGCTGCACATTGAGATGGCTGTAGAAAAAGCCAAACGTCGCTATAAAGTTGATATCGTACTCAAGACACCCAAAGTACCTTATCGTGAGTCTGTGCGCGGTAAATGTCAAGTGCAAGGAAGACATAAGAAACAATCAGGTGGTCGCGGTCAATTTGGCGATTGTTGGATTGAACTTGAGGGTATGCCACGGGGTTCTGGCTATAGTTTTGAAGATGCAATCGTGGGCGGTGCTATTCCTAGACAATATATTCCTGCCATCGATAAAGGAATTCAAGAAGCTGCCGCACGTGGATTCTTAGCAGGGTGTCCTGTAGTTGATTTTCGCGTGAAATTATATGATGGCAGTTATCACACGGTTGACTCTTCAGAAATGGCTTTTAAATTTGCTGGTTCTATCGCATTTAAGAAAGCCTTAGAACAACTTAAGGTTGTATTATTAGAGCCAATTGTACTCTTAACAGTATCGATTCCTGATGATTGTATGGGCGATGTTATTGGCGATTTGTCTTCACGTCGTGGGAAGGTCTTAGGTTCTGATTCCCATGCGGGCGTTACAGAAATAAAAGCCCATGTGCCCATGAATGAAGTATTACGCTATGCCCCAGATTTACGTTCCATTACAGGTGGGCAAGGCTTCTTTACTATGGAATTTGACCATTATGAAGAGGCACCGCAACCTGTAGCTGAGCAAGTTATTAAGGAACATGCGCAAGCCCAAGCCAATTAACCTTGGGTGCATGAAGCGCAAGCTGCGCATTTGTGTCAAAATTTCAAGTTTTTTTGGCACAAATGCGTGGCAGAGTAGTTTAAGTGTCCCCTTGCGGGGCTTTTTTTTTCTGCGTATAAATACATGAAAATCTAAGTGGCGTTTAAGATATGTATAGTGCGGGGGATCAAAAATCTCCTGCCAAGCAATATTTTCTATAAATGATCTATTATGTTGTTTCTTAAGCTACTCTCTATGCCAATACTTACTCTACTAATTTTGCTAAAACATTAATGACATAGACAGTTTGTTCTATAAGCTTTGTTCTGTACTTATTATTAGCAATATTTAGCTTATATACAACATTTTATATTTTAGATTGACAATAAAAATTGTAAAATTAACAATAGATTACTATGTTCTAGAACGATATTTATATTGTTGTATTTTCCTAAATTTTCTTTATAAATCTTCTTAATAGTTGGAAAGTGGCTGAACACATAGCTTGTGTGCTATGTACTGTCTTTCTAGAATTTGTATAATTTTTTCAGAAAGAAATTTTTTGCATTAGCCTTTGGCAACAACAACTAACTAACACTTGACCCAGCGTGCAACATAGGTTAAAAAGCAAGGCTTTAGATTACTTAAAATAGTTTTTTTTTGATTCAAGTTTCTGTGTTGTGGGTCAGACGCAAATTGATTTAGGCGACCGCCTTCACAAAAAGATTGCTGAATCTTGGGTCTTGAGGCTCGAGGTTTAATTAGGATTGCTATGAGTTGGGATTGGGATAAACTTTCGGAGAAAAAACGTCGGCAAGGTGGTAAGGTCATTCAAGATCCACAGGATAACGAACCCGACGAACCCTTTAATGAGGAACAGGAGCCCCGCAGGCGTAATTTTAAACCACAAAATCGTGGGCCTAAACCGCCTTTTGGCGGCTTTGAAGGCCTACATTTTCCCAATGGCCGCGGTGTAGTGTTTGTCTTGCTAACAGGCCTACTCATTTGGCTCTTAAGTGGTATTTATATTGTTAATCCCGATGAACAAGGCATTGTCTTACGTTTTGGCCGCTATAACCGCACCGTGGATGCTGGCCCCCACTATGCCTGGCCGGCACCTTTAGAGACTGTCTATAAACCCAAGGTTACACAGGTGTTGCGCAGTGAGGTTGGGTTTAGATCTGTAGGTCAGAGCACTACGTTTCAACAGGGTCAAGTACGTACCATGCCTGAAGAAGCTTCCATGCTTACCGGGGATGAAAATATTGTCAACGTACAATTTAGTGTGCAATATAAAATTAGTGATCCTGTTGAATATCTCTTCAATGTTGTAGATCAGCCGGCACTGGTACGGAATGCAGCTGAAGCTGCCATGCGTGAAGTCATTGGAAATAGCCAAATTGATTCGGCCATTACCGATGGTAAGTTAAAAATTCAAAGTGATGCCACTGCACTCTTACAACAAATACTCAATCGCTATAAGGCAGGTATACTGATCATTGCAGTGCAGTTACAAGATGTACATCCACCAAAAGATGTTATTGATGCCTTTAAAGATGTAGCGAGTGCCCGCGAAGATAAAAGTCGTATCATTAATGAGGCTGAAGCCTACCGTAATGAATTGTTGCCTAAAGCCCGTGGTCAAGCTGCAGCAATTCGTAATGAAGCCGAAGCCTATGCAGCTCAGCGTATCCAAGGTGCACGAGGTGAAGCTGAACGGTTTAGTCAGTTACTAGTAGAATATAAGAAAGCACCTAAGGTTTTAGAACAACGTCTGTATTATGAATCCATGGAAGACATTTTAAAACGTTCAGACGAAAAGGTGCTGTTAGATCAAGGCGCTGCCGAACGCGTATTACCATATTTGCCACTGCCAAATATGCAAAATGGTAAACTTTTGCCGTCGATCGATAAAAATTAAGTTGGCTGCATGTATAGTGCATATTTTACAAGGGAAGTGTGCTATTCCCTTGTGTAGATCTTCAGCTGCAAACATATAATGAATAAGAAATCCTTACTATTAATCATATCTGTGTTGGCGGTATTGCTATTTAGTACACAATGCCTCTTTACAGTGCATCAGACACAAAAAGCATTGGTATTACAATTAGGTGATCCCCTTGATGATGTCTATGAGCCTGGCTTGCACTTTAAACTACCATTTATTCAAAATGTTGTGTATTTTGATGCCAGGGTACTTGACTATGAAGCGCGGTCACGTGAAGCCTTTACCCTTGATAAAAAGGCCATCGTGTTAGATAACTATGCTAGGTGGAAGATTACCAAGCCCCTACAGTTTTACCGGACGATGCGGTCAATTCCTGGAGCTCAAGCCCGTCTTGATGACGTAGTCTATTCACAATTGCGGGCCTTAGTAGGTGCCTATACCTTGACACAAGTTGTGTCATCGGATCGTGCCGCAATTATGCGGGAAGTGACTGAAAAGGTGTCGAAGCTTATGGAGCCCTTTGGCATGGAAGTGTTGGATGTGCGTATTAAACGTACGGACTTACCTGCAGAAAACCAACGGGCTATTTTTGGACGTATGCGGGCAGAGCGTGAACGCCAAGCCAAGCAATATCGTTCAGAAGGTGAAGAAGAATCCACACGTATTCGGTCTGATGCTGATCGGCAGCGTTCTGTCATTTTAGCGGATGCAGCACGTGACGGTCAGATAAAACGTGGTCAAGGCGATGCTACAGCTGCTGACATTTATGCCCAAGCTTATTCTGCTGCGCCAGAATTTTATAGTTATTATCGCTGGCTTGAAGCATTACGCAATGCCTTTCAGGAGAATAGTAAGATGGTTATTGCGACGCCTAAACCTGTCTTACAGAAGCAGTAAGGTAGGGCATGTGCATGTATAGCTGTGTGCGTTCTACCTTGGCATTGTTGTGTCTAGCTGTGTGTTTATGTGGCATGTGCGGGGAAGTTTGGGCCGCGAATGCCTGGGATTATCTGATTCAACGGCTGCATAAAGATGGTGTGCAGGGAGCTGAGGTGGATGCTTTATTAGGCTTACTGCCAGCTACCCCCACGCAGTCGCCAATGGGGCGCAAAATCTTAGCCTTATATAAGAAACAGTTTTTTCCTCAGCCAAAAATCAAGCCTACCGATTATTATAAAGGTGTAGTCTCGAACGAGAATGTCCAAAAATGCAAGGCCTATCTGCTGACCCATGAGGCAGCTTTAACTAAAGCTGAAACTGTCTATGGCGTACCCAAAGCTTTGATAGTCGCCTTGTTATTTGTGGAAACACGCCTTGGCGAAGTTTTAGGCGATGTCCCTGAAAATGCGTTTTATACCTTGGCGAGTATGGCGCAAGCACGGACTCCGGAGGCGATTTCGGCCTGGCTCCCCAAGATGAAGGGATATAAGAAGCGGCTTAAGTGGATCACGAAGAATATGGTGGATCGCTCCAACTGGGCCTATAAAGAGTTCAGGGCTTTGGTTAAATATATGCTCCAAAATGGCATCAAACCTGAGGAGCTGCCTTGCTCAATTTATGGCGCCATTGGTTTGTGTCAGTTTATGCCTTCCAATATCCTCCCCTATGCTGCCGATGGCGATCAAGATGGGCGAATTGATCTTTTTAAGCCTGCCGATGCCTTTATGAGTGTGGGCAAGTATATGGTTGGCCATGGCTGGAAACCTAATCTTTCATGGCAAGAGCAGCATACTGTGTTAATGCGCTATAATCACTCTAAAGTCTATGCAAATACTATTTTGGCCCTAAGTGCGTTAATTACAGCGCAGTGAGGATGATGTGGCTACGCAAAATTTAACGGCAGTAGACCCCCTAGTGTTTACAGGATTAGGAGTTGTTACGCCGTTAGGCAATACCCTAGAGACCTATTGGCACAACTTAATTGCAGGTATGTCTGGCGTCGGTTTAATTAGCAGATTTGATGCTAGACCTTTGCCTGTACAGATTGCGGCCGAAGTGAAAGATTTTCAGCCTGAAGATTTTCTCGATCGCCACATAATTAAGGGTAGCTCCCTTTTTATGCAGTTTGCCTTGGTAGCTGCTGTCCAAGCAATGCAGCAGAGTAGGTTGCCGATAGAGACAAACTCTCAAAGGATAGGTGTAGTGTTTGCCTCGGCCATGGGAGGCATTACAGATATTGCTGAAACAGGCCAGCAGTATATGCTAAGCCGGAGCAAAAGAATTTCGCCCCATTTCGTACCGGCAGTTATTACTAACATGGGGGCAGCCCAAGCAGCAATTCATTTTGGACTCAAAGGTCCATCCTTGACTGTACAAACGGCCTGCTCAGCAGGTGGGGATGCCATCTTAACAGCAGCATTATTGTTACGCTCTAATATGTGTGATGCCGTGTTGGTCATGGGCGGCGAGACTATAGTATGTGACGTAGCAATTTCAAGTTTAAGTCAGGCCAAAGCCTTATCCAAGGTCAATGACGATCCCAAACATGCAGCACGGCCCTTTGATGCTACACGTTGCGGATTTGTTATTGGTGAAGGTGGCGGCGCAGTTGTTGTGGAAAAAGCGAGTTTTGCCAAGGAGCGTGGGCAAACCATCTTGGCTGAGCTTGTGGGCTATGCCAATACCATAGATGCTTACCATATTACCGCGCCAGAGCCAGCAGGGGAGGGAGCCGCTAGATGTATGCTGCAAGCTTTACACTTAGCAGGACTTGAACCTGACTGCATTGACTATATAAATGCCCATGGTACAGCGACTCTTTTGGGCGATATCGCGGAAACGAACGCTATTAAAAAGGTCTTTGGCCAGACAGTGCCTTTGATTAGTTCTACCAAAGGTGCTACAGGGCATATGATGGGTGCTGGTGGCATTACAGAGGTCATTACCTGTATTCAAACCATACTTACAGGTATCTTACCACCAACCATTAATTATACGCAGCCAGATCCACAATGCGATCTCAATTATATCCCCAATACAGCTTGCAAACATACAGTGCACTATGCCATGTCAAATGCTTTGGGTTTTGGCGGCCAAAATTCAACAGTTATTGTGAAAAAGCATGAGACATAAGAGAATAGATAAAGAGCAGGTGCATTGTATCTAATTGCCTACACTGTGCTAACAGGTGTAAGGGTGTTACCTAACATTATGTCGCTCAACATGTTGTGTAAGCGGATGTCTAAGAGGTTAATACTTGACTTTGTGTTTACATGATGCTCGTTGTCCACAAAGTTCAGAGATGACTTGACATATATGTTTGACGTGATAGGCGTGCAGGAGATTTGCTAATTATGGAATTTACATACGATGTAAACATGTTCAAAGAAACTTTTGAGCATGAATTTACGTGGCTACAAGGTTTTATGCGCAATGTGCACCGTTTTGCCAAGAATATTGCGCTGTTTGACCCTGCAGTGCAGAAAAGTTGGACATATAGCGAGTTGAATGCAAGCAGCAATCTTCTTGCCCATGCCCTCCAAGCCTGTGGTGTTAGCAAGAATGATGTAGTCATGTATATGTTGATGAATAGTCCTGAATTTATTTTTACCTATATTGCAGGACATAAAATTGGTGCAATCGGTTGTCCAGTAAATTACAGACAATCTTCAGCTGAATTAGCTGCAATTTTTGAAGATAGTAAGCCAAAAGTTTTTCTCTATGATGATGTTGCAGCCAAAACTGTGAGAAGTGCTCTTGAGCTGTCAGAATATCGTCCTAGACATTTAGTATGTGTCCACGCTCAAGATAGTGATTTAAGTTTTGAATCATATAATATGCGTGCGGTGGATTTTAACCGTTATATTCTTGGCATGAGTCAGGCAAATCCGCAGCCTGAAGTTCAATCGCATATTTATGATGAGACCACAAGATTGTATACTTCAGGCACAACCAATCGCGCACGTGCTGTACCCATCAATAATGTCAATGAGGTGCTCTCTTCACACGATGTGATGATGCATTTTCCCTTAAATCCTACCGATAAAACCATGAATATGACACCCTGGTTCCATCGGGGCGGTTTGCATTCTGGTGGGCCTACCCCG
>JAFTDU010000116.1 GCA_017454005.1 Desulfovibrionaceae bacterium
AGTGCATCTTTCAGTTCCTGACGGAGAACTTAAAGGTAAAAGTAAACATGCGTTATGTTTACTATTTCCTCGACAAAATGGGCTTTAGGCTCAAAGTGGCGACAAAGATCCACTATAAATATGATGAAGAGGAGGTTAAGGGTTTTATAAAAAGTTTAAGAGCAAGACTGCAAAAGTACACGGATCAAGGATATAGCGTATTGTACATGGATGAGACCCACCAGAAGCTTGGTGACGGTCTTCAAGGTTATGCTTTCGGAGGAGATGAGGCATATAGTGACCATTCCGCCAGTACGCGCCGTACTGCCTATACCTACATCGTGTATATGGGGTTGAAAATGATTTCCGTTACCGAAGTTTGCACAACAATGACATCGCAACTGTTTATAACTTCATTGGAGAACTTAGCTTTCAAATACCCAAACAAAAAGTTTCTCATTATACTGGATAATGCACCAGTGCATACCTCAAAGGAAGTTGAGGATTGGTTAAAGAAATGCAGAAATAAAAAGAAATTTGCTTTTCTTTACCTACCGAAATACGCCCCAAAATTGAACCCTGTTGAGTATTTCAATAACGATTTCAAAGGTGAAATGCGAAAGAAAGTAGCTCACACCAAAAAAGAACTCTTGCAAAATGCCAGGGAGTTCATACACAAATTTGTTGATGATAATAATAATACGCTACCAAGTGCTGTGCCCAAGATTTCAAGTTACTTCAGAGCAAAGCACTGTAAGTACTTTATTAATATATACTCGCAGGTGCTAAAATCGTACTGCACAAAAGTCAAGGTAGCCAAAAAACTTCTTCAGAAGCTATCATGGCGTTTCAAAAACATAACCCTTGACATGCTCATAAGTAACGTCAAAGCGTTACTAAAGGAGCTTAGTAAAAAAGAAAGGGAGCCAGTACAAAGGTGCCTTGACTACTATAGTAAGGCATCCAACCAGTTGAATATTCTGATTTATAGGTCATAGAGCCTTTAAAAAAATTTTTTTAAGGAGGAAAAAAAGAAAAGCAAAACCAGGCTGGGGCAAGGGATAAAAATTAAACAAATATTAAAAATACAGTTGAAAAGTTGTAGTCTTTTTTGTTGCCAAATTTTTAGTAAAAATATTATATTTTATATATAATATCACAACTTTTTTAAAGGCAACCGTTTTGTCCCAAAAGAAAACTGAAAATGTAATACTTTTGGAGGTCAAAAGCTATGTCATTATGTGTCTTTGAGGCAATTCTCAATGACAAGGGCAAGATGGCTGCTTTCGAGAAAGATCCTGTCAGCAAGGCCATGTTTATGGCTCTTTATCGGTTTAAGAAAAGCGGGTACTTGTTCAGTGACCTTGGTTGGTTTCACGAGGACGCTAAACAATGCGAAATAAAGAAGGCTGCCTAAATTCACATTAGAGAGGCCCCCTGTAGTCTGGTAAAGGGGGCTTTCTGTTTTTCCAACCGGTTGGAAAATTTGCAGACGTTACCTTTAGTATCAGAAGAAGCCGTTGTCTCCGCGCCTGTTTGCTTTTTCGGCCTCGGCGGAGCGTTGAGAGGCGGATTTGCCGTCAGGCGTTCTATCATTTGCCACGGTGCAGAACGCGAAGAAGTCTTGTTCTTAGTCTGGTCGAATAATTTTTTTGGCGTCCTTGCAGGTCAGCCAGTCTGTTCTCAGTCCGAGCAGGTAATCAAGTCTCGCGAAAAATAGTTCGTACAGGCTTTCATTGGTAGACATATTCGGCATTAGGGCGGGAGTCTGATTGGGAACGACGTAGGACGCCCCCGCCGTATTTGACATGAACATTGGCGTAACGGCAGATCCCTGACTTGAATGCTGCGCGGTGACTCTGACATTATTGCCGTCGGGGATGGCCGTGACCTGCCAATTGTCCGTACCAAAAGCCGCGCTTAAGACAAGATACATTGACCATCGGCGTGTTGCTGAAATCATGCTGGGCGAATGCGAAACTGAATAATCATCGTCAGCAAGGGCAAAGATTCGCGAAGCGGCAATCAGGATTTCTTCAGACTTTTTGTTCTGATAGCCCCTCGTAACCATTTTTAGCTGCCTGTCGCGTTCTGCCGCTATTTCCGCAGGCGTCATCGGTTTTTTCGGGTGGTATGCCTGAAAAAGGCCAAATATGAGGCTGAAAAAGCCCAAAGTAGTCCCTACCGGTTAAAAATCGCACCTGCAGGCATTCTATGTACTGTTTTTAGAGATTCTCACCTTAAAAAGGCCAGAAGGGTGGGTCCCTGAAAAGCGAGCCACACCGCTCACGGAATCAGGTCTACGTGTTGTTGGATGGCTCACATCACAGAAACGAGCAAATCTGCACGCATTGAGAGCACGGCTTGGCTTTTTGTTTTTCAAAATGGCTGGAGACAGGAAAGTGCCAGAGCAGGGGGGCTGACAGAATTTGGGCTTATGTGGGGCTAATTTGGGCAAACGAACACCTGCCATTTTTCCATATCTGAAGTCGTAAAATTCGCCAAGGAAAATCTTTCCTGCTGGATCTATGGTGGCCGTGCTGATCCTGAATTTATGTCCTATTCTCTCGAGAAATACATCACTAAACAACGAAAATTTTCCTAGGTAAAAGGAAGACGACAGACTTACCCTAGGCAAAATGGCCGCGTCGTTATGCCGTTACATGGTCGTTATCACGTCGTTTTTTGCCAAAGTTGCAGAAATACATCGCTCAATGGTGCTGCTTTACGGCTAGGTATATTAACATGGCCACTGACGGTACGGTAACGACCGA
>JAFTDU010000117.1 GCA_017454005.1 Desulfovibrionaceae bacterium
AATAGTAGTTGCACCATACATTGTCACGGATCCAGGTGGTAAGTCAAAGTAGCACCTACTTGTTTTTACTATAAAGCAGATGTCAGCAAAATGGACTTGTCGTTTCTGTAAGAAACATGGCACAATACTTGAGCCTAGCAAATCTAAAAGTTTCTTGTTTTAAATAGATCACAATATTGCAAAATAGATTGTGATACTGTTTTGCAAGAAGAATTTTTGGACACATAGATCAAAACCGAAAAAAGCTTTGTCGAACAAGCCTTTTTCTAAACTAAGATAGGAGGGCGCTCCTCCACACGCGAGATGTGTGGTTTCCGCGCTGATCTTTTATGAAATTCCCTAAATATAAAGAGCGGATCAGTTTAATCCCTGGGGGCTGCCCGCAGCTGCTTGATTTTGGCTGTGATTTGACCACTTTGCCACGCATGCAGCGGCATTTTGAGGAGCGTCAAGAGACAGATGCCAGTGGCAAAGCTTGTCGTAGGCTTTACCCCTTAGAGATGCAGGAAGGCGAATTGTTTGATGTGTATGACCACAAGCCAGCCCAAGGGGAAACCTATTGTCTGGAGGCGCAAAGTACCTTGCAGCCGTGGTTAGGGCATTGGATACCTGTGCCTTTTTTGCGCGAGCGTGAGCAGGTCTGGGAGGATAGCGGGGTTAAAAAGGTTGATGCAGGTCCTTCTAATTGGGCTAGAGTCTTGGTTGTACGTAGGCCTGAGCAGCCTAGTTTGTTACATATTGTCCTAGCCTTTGATTTACAGGTCGAAGTTGGGGTTGAGGTCAATGTCCCGCAGGATTTAAGTGCGTTAAATGGCGAAACGCAAACAGCGCAGGACAAGCAAGTCTTATATGCGGCCATAAGTCCCCAAGATGTTGATGCCCATGCGCAATTTCGTTTAGCCTGGCAGAGTCGTGACAATGGGTGGTTTCTCAATGAACCCTGGGTGGATGATTGGCTGAAGGAGATTTGGCAATTAAAGCCTAAACGGCATGTGCAAGATGACACTGCGCCTAAATTAGAGCATTTAGCCAGCTATTTGACCTTTTTGCAATTACTTGATGTAGCCATCAAAGATGCCAGGGTGTATTTGATCAACCCAAGCAAGCTCACACCTGTAGATGTCGACTTTGTGTTAGACATTGGTAATTCCAGAACCACAGGTATTTTAGTGGAGACTCGTGCGCAGAGTGTGACCAATCTCAATGACAGTTATCTCTTGCAATTACGCGACATGGATCAACCCTGGCAGATCTATACTGAGCCTTTTGAAACACGGGTCGAATTTTCAGAAATTCAGTTTGGTAGTGAAGCCTTTAGCAGGAGGTCAGGCCGCAGAACACAAGCCTTTATGTGGCCATCACCTGTGCGTATAGGTCCTGAAGCCGCCAGATTGTCCACCCAATCGGTCTGTGCTGAAGGGGCAACAGGCATGTCGAGTCCCAAGCGCTATTTGTGGGATGAGCGGGATTGGCAGCAGAGTTGGCGTTTTAATACCAAAGGGCAAGGTGAGCCTTATGTCACGAGAGGTTTACTCGCAAGTAAGGTCAACGCCAGTGGTACGCCTTTATGTTGTCTTGATGATCCCTTATTCCGCAATAATAAGATGATCAAGAAACAGGAAAAAGAATGCGCTTTTGAGTCGTTATTTACGCGTTCTTCCCTGATGATGTTTTTATTGGTCGAGGTCTTACAGCAGGCCCTCTTAACCATCAATTCCCCAGGCCAACGTTTGCGCCGCGAATCTCCTGATGTACCCAGGCGTTTGCGTCAGGTCATTTTTACGGTACCTGCAGGCATGCCTTTGGCCGAGCAGCGTATCTATCGGAGGTGGACATATGCCGCAGTGCGGGTGTTGTGGGAAACCTTAGGTTGGAACGCTTATTTTTGTGGCAGAGGCCAGCAGAGGCTTGATTTAAAGACCGAGTATCGCAAGAGCCCAGAGGTACGCTGTAATTGGGATGAAGCCACTTGTACGCAGCTTGTCTATATTTATAACGAGATTAGTCGGAAGTTTCAGGGCGATGCCACCCATTTTTGTACGCTCATGGGGCAAGCGCGTGCACAATATGCCGACCACCCCTGTTTACGGGTTGCAACCATTGATATTGGCGGCGGCACCACAGATCTGTCAATTACGACCTTTGAATTGCAGAGTGATGCAGGATCTACAGCCCGTATGACCCCTCATCCTGAGTTTCGCGATGGTTTTTCTCTGGCAGGCGATGATGTCTTGGCAAGTGTTGTGCGGGAGCATGTGCTGCAATCTCTAGGTGAGGCCATGGCGCAGGCCGGCATTCTCAATACCCATGAGGCGTTGGCCCATTTATTTGGCCGGGATGTCATTGACAATAGTCAGGAAAATCGCAATCGGCGCATTCAATTTATTCGGCAAATAGCAACCCCTATTGCCTTATCCATTTTACAGGTCTATGAAACGGCTGAATTAGAGCAGGGCACAAATATTTATCAGTGTCAATTTAAAGATTGTTTCATGTTGCCTGTAAAGACAGATAAAATAGATAAGGTCGATATAGCTAAATCTGGGCAGAAAGCAGCTGAACCTGTCCAACCCATGAAACAAACAAGTCACATTTTTGCTAAATTATTTCCCATGCCGAATGCTGAAGCCATAAGTTATGTGGAAGAATATGTGGTGCGCCATGGCAATGTACGCGAGTTTTCCTTGTTAGATGTGCCTTTAACAATTGATTTGCGCAGGGTACATGAGACGGTACGTGGTGTCTTAAAAGATATTTTAGCGAATTTATGCGAAGTGATTCATGCTTATGGCTGTGATGTCTTGTTAGTGACAGGTAGACCCAGTAATTGGCAGGGCTTAGCAGATACAATTACTTCCCTTGTGCCTGTACCGGTAGATCGTATTTTCCCCATGGGGAAATATCGCGTAGGTAGTTGGTATCCCTTTTCGGATGCTTTAGGCAGAGTGACCGATCCAAAAACTACGGTTGTAGTTGGTGCTATCTTGTGTACCTTGGCCGAAGGCCAGTTGGAAGGCTTTTCTTTTGATACATCGAGTTTACAACTGCGCTCTACAGCGCGTTATATTGGCGAGATGATGAAGAAGACCGGACAGATTCGCCAAGAAAAGGTCTGGTTTACGGTTGATACAGAAAGTCCTACGGAACAAATCTATACGACACAGATTGTGTTTGGTGGACCTATTGCTGTGGGTTTCAGACAGTTAGCTGTGGAACGTTGGACAACTACGCGGTTTTATTTGCTAGAATTTAGTGATTCAGAGGCCTGGCATAAATATGCCCCAGTGTTGCCCTTGAAGGTAACCTTGGAGTTACGTGTGCCAGGATGTGAAACTGAGGATTTTCCCCAGACATCACAGGATGAAAACCGTGATGAAGGTGAGTTTAGCATTGTTGAAATTGTCAACTGTCAGGATATGGCCTTACCATTAACGACGTTGCAAATTCGTTTGCAGACCTTACCCCTTGATGAGGGTTTTTGGCTCGATACTGGCATTGTCTATTATGAGGATTAATGGGAGCTTGGCATGGATTTAGGTGTCTATTGTGCTGAACTTGCCGCGACATGTGCTGAAGCTAGGTCTTGGGTGAAACGCAATCAGGCCTTGGTGCGCAATGAACAAGAGGGGTTAGAAAAAGACTTACGGCGAGCTGGACGCAACTTGCGACGTTTGGAGCGGGCAGCTGGCCGCAAGATGTGTGCAGGGGTCTTTGGGCCGAGTCAAGCTGGGAAATCATATCTCATTTCAGCCTTGGCGCGTGACAGCAAGGGGAGTTTACTTGCCTGTTTTGGCGAGGCTAAACATGATTTTATCCAGGAGATTAATCCTGAGGGGGGTAAGGAATCTACAGGACTGGTTACGCGTTTTACCCTGACCAGGCCCAGTTCTTTACCGCCAGACCATCCTGTACAGATCCGGCTTTTGTCAGAACTTGATTTAGTCAAGGTCATAGCAAATACCTATTATGCTGACTGTGAACATAAAGAAGACAGTACGAGCGATGTGACTGAAACTTTAAATCGCTTGGCCCAAATGGTGCAGACCCAGGCGACCACCTCCCATATTGATCTAGATGCCTTAGAAGATTTACGCGAATATCTGCGTGACTTTCGCTCCAAGGCCAGGGTGATGTATCTGGAAAGTCAGTTTTGGGACAAGGCTTTAGATCTTGGTCCTAAGTTGAGTTTAGAAGGTCGCATCCAATTATATGCCTTGATCTGGGATGAAGTGCCTGAATTTACACAACTATTGCGCACGCTGTTGCAGGCTTTAGAAGGTTTGGGACATCCTGAGATTGCCTATTTGAACTTAGAGGCCTTATTGCCAAGGGCCGGAAGCATCATTGATGTGGCGACCTTGGAGGGTTTGGAAAAAGATGCTGATACAAAGACCTTGGAGGTTGTAACTCAGGAAGGTAAACGTGCTACCTTACCAAGAGCGTGGGTCACGGCTTTGACTGCAGAACTGACCATAGTAATGGAAGAATCGCCTGCAGATTATTTTACATATACCGACTTATTGGACTTTCCAGGTTATAGATCCCGCTATAAGATTGAGAATGTGCGCCAAGAACTGCAAAAACAAGGCATGCTCAAAGAAATGTTTTTGCGTGGCAAAGTAGCCTACTTATTTCAACGCTATTGCACAGAACGTGAACTCACAAGTATGCTGCTGTGTATTGGACCTAGCAATCAAGAGGTGCAAGATTTACCAGGTGTGATCAATGCGTGGGTCAATCAAACTCATGGTTCGACACCTGAAGCCCGCCAAGGCCGTGCCGTGTCGCTCTTTTTTATTTTAACGAAATTCGACATGGAGTTTGAGCAAAAAAAGGGCGCACCATCGGTTGCGACGCGTTGGGATAATCGCTTACATGCTTCGTTACTTGATTTCTTTGGCAAACAACATGATTGGCCAACCCAGTGGACCCAAGAGCAGGCCTTTCAAAATATGTTTTTATTGCGGAATCCCAATTTTCGATTTGATGCCATTCTCAATTATGATGCCAATGGGAAAGAGCAGGGTATTCGCCCCGAAATGCAAGCTTATGTGCAAGAGCTGCATACGGCATTTTTACAGAGTAAACTTGTCGCAGCGCATTTTCGCAAGCCAAGCCAAGCTTGGGATGCGGCAATGCTCTTAAATGATGGGGGTATCAGCTATATTCGTGAGGCGTTAAGCCCTTTATGTAATCCCGCGATTAAATTGCAACAATTGCAACAAAGCGCCAAAGAAATATGCCAACAACTTCATCGCCGCTTGAGTGCCTTTTATCGTAGCAGTGACAGTGCCAAACTGTTACAACAGAAATTTGCTGGGGCACGTAAGATTGGCCAAGCATTAGGCAATTTAGAAAAAAATTACCAACGCTTGGGCTTGTTATTGCGGGCGCTAACCATGACCGACGCCGAAATCTTCGAATTATACCCTGAGGCGATGCGGCGCTTTTTGACACATAGCGAGACAGAACAAGCCAAGGTAGAGGAAGAATCTGAAACAAATGACGTAGATTTAACAGCGTTTAGCTTAGAAGATTGGAACCCGTTCGCCCAAGCTAAACAAGAAGAAGAGACTGCTAGCAGCGGCAGTGTGCGGGATGAAGCGTCCTGCTATGCTGAATATATTGAGGCCTCATGGATTGCAAAACTCCACACCTTGGCTGATGATCCAGCGAGTCAAAAGTTTTATCGCTTAACGGCAAGTGATTTTTCAGCATTTGTGAGTGAATTGGCAATTGGGGCAGTACGTTTTGCCTTGCGCGAGTCCATGGTAACTGCCTTTCGCCAGGCAGCTGCCTATGTTAATACCCAAAAAGAAAGTATTATCTGGCAAGAAGCAGCTAGTGCAGCTCACATAATCAATAGCTACATTGATTGGTTAGGCTTTGATCCCAAAACTACGCCGCAAGCAGAACGTGTGGTGAAAATAGGTACCAGTTCTGTTGAGGTGTTCAAGCCAATCCCAGAGGTCTTAGGTCAAGTTGAATTGGCTGCAACTAGACAAGAGTATGCTGTGAGTTATTTTTATGATTGGCTCAATGCATTTATGGGGTTAGTTATTGGCAATGTGAGTTTTGATGGCGAGCAGGAAATTAATTTAGAAGAAAATGCAAAATTGGAACGCATATTGCAAAAATTTACGTATAAGAATCAGTAAGCTTTGAAATATACTGATCATTTAATTTCAAGCAATTTGTTGTTAGGTCACGTATTATGTTGATTAAAAATTTTTTAACGTTGTTGCGCAAGAGTCAGGGTTGTCCTTAATCATGTACTGGTTAGATATTCAAAAATCAAGAATAGTTTGACTAATTTTGAGTATGTTGTATTACTTTAAAATAGATATTTATTCTAAAAACAATATTTATTCTAAAAAACAATATTAAAATATGTAGTGGAAAGTTATGACAGATGTTCACGGCACATATGATGGTAATTGGAAAGTTGATTGTATAAATACACATAACAAGATGGAACTTGTTATTGATGCACAAGATGGATTTTCTCCAACACTCTTGTGCGCTACATCTTTAGGCGCATGTGCAGTAATGACTATGGGATATTATGCTCGTAAGCATAACTTAGATGTGACTGGAATCTCATATGATTTACAAGAACATTATTCTAAAGAAGAAAATAAAATTATTAAAATAGAGTTAATATTTCATATGCCTAAAAATGACTTTACGGACGAGCAAAAAAAGAAAATAGAACGTGTTGCAAAAATATGTCCTGTAGCAAAAAGTTTACATCCTGATATTGATATTGCCATGAGTTTTGAGTGGCCAAGTTAGATACGCACCTTGAAAAAATAGAGTTAAAACATGATAAGAACTGGAAATTGATAAAAATATATAATTAATCTTATAGCAAGTAATATAATAGAGATAATATGCTTAAAAATGATAAAGGATATCTTGAAAACAAACAGAAATATTTTGCGTGCAAATGATTATATTTTGTATTGTTTTTGTATATATTTTGTATTGATGTGACTAGGCTAGATAATCTGTAAGTTTGAGATCAACTATAATATTGTATTTATAAGATTGATACTTTGATCTCTAAAATCATATTGCTTAATATAACTATGATAGATTATGCATAATTTATTGCGATATATATCAGAACGATTAATATAAAAGTATGCAAATGTTTAGAAGATATAACGCTGTGTTTATATATAAAATAATACTTTATCAGAGTATATAATATCTGATCATATATTATTTGCTTGCCAATAATAGATCTTTTTGATCTAGATAAAGATATGGAATAAAATAAAGATAAAGATAAAGAAAGAAAAATATAGATGTTATAATTGAGATAAATATCTTAAGATTAGATTAAAGTTAAGTTAAATAAATCAGATTAAAGTAAAATAAAGTAATTTAGAGTATGATAGAGACGACTAGAGCAGTGAAGAAAAAAGAAGAGAATAATAGAGAAGAGAAGTGTAGAGGAGATAAGAGGAGATAAGAGGAGATGAGAATAGAGGAGAGTAGAGTACAATAAAGAAAATAGTATTTGTAACAAAGCTATGGTGTACAAAAATTTTGACAATGAATTTATTTAATTGGCTTATGCTGGTAAAAAACTGCCAACATAAGCCTTATAATTTTTTGCTTCAAGTGTAAGTATATCAGATGTATTTTGATGTATACAAATAATGGATGATGTTGAGATTTGTATATTTAGATTGAGATAGATTCATATAGATTAATATAGACTAATATATACTGAGATCGATTGATATATAACAATATATTAATATAGATGAATTCTAATATATCATAAAATAATAGAATATAATGTTCTGTTAAAAAGATTTTAAGAACATTGTAGATATAGAATAAAAATATTTTTTTAATATTTGAATTGAGAAAAATATATACTATTTACTATTAATATTTTACTCGATAAATGATATATTTTTTTGCCTACAGTAACGATCATCTGATTAGTTCTAATATAGATTAGAACTTTACGATAATTTTGTGATACATATAGGAGTTTATGCGTATCCATGCTTCTATATTCACAGATGCGTTACTTTGATTTTTGTTTATATTTCTCGGGCATAAATTATGCGCACTATATTTCATGTGGATGTAAACTCAGCATTTCTTTCTTGGAGCGCTGTTAAGTTATTGCCGCAAAAGCAAATAGATTTAAGATTGGTGCCTGCAGTGGTTTGTGGAAGTACAGATAGTCGACATGGAATAGTCTTAGCAAAATCACAGCCAGCAAAAGCATGTGGTGTGCAAACTGGTGAACCACTGGGACTTGCATTTCGTAAATGTCCGAAATTAGTGCTTGTACGTGCAGATTTTAAAGTATATAAAGAGTATTCACAACAATTTATATCAATTTTACATTCATATTGTGATAAAGTAGAAAAGGCTTCAATAGATGAAGCTTATTTGGATATGACTAGTAGGTTAGAAATATTATCAGAAATTGCTAATTGTGCTACTATTGATCCTATTAATATAGCTTTTGATATTAAAAATTCTATTAAAAATAGACTAGGATTTACTGTTAATATTGGTATTTCAACAAATAAATTATTAGCTAAAATGGCAAGTGATTTTGAAAAGCCAGATAAAGTTCATACCCTGTATCCAAATGAAATTGATAGAAAAATGTGGATCCTTCCAGTAAATGACCTCTATGGTTGTGGGAACAAAACATCTGCAAAATTACGTCAATTAGGTATTGAAACAATTGGACAGATTGCAAAAACATCATTATCAAGATTGCAAAATATTTTAGGAAAAAAACTTGGAGAGTATATTTATTATAGTGCACATGGGATAAATGATTCTCAAGTTAATCCTATACCAGATGCACGTAAAAGCTATTCATGCGAAATGACAACTGAACTTGACATTAATATAAATAATTATGCTATTTATATACCTAAAATATTACATGAGCTAGTTGATGAGTTGACACGACGTATAAAACGTGATCATATATTTGGACGTACATTATTTATTGTAATAACTACAGCTGATTTTAAACGACATACAAGACAAAAAAGCATAGCAGCAACTAATGATCCCATCGAACTATATAATATAGCACGACTTTTTTTAGATGATTTTTTATTAGGAAATAATAAACAAGGTGTATTATACAATGTTAAAGGAATTAGATTATTTGGCATTGGTGTAACTAACTTGACTAATTTTTGTTTACGGCAGAAGAGTTTATTAGATTATATAGATTAATATCTTAATAAGATTGGCTGGATTGATGAGATTGGTGATATTTGTGATGTTTATAAATTATGGAACAAAATTTTATATATAGGTATTAAATAAGATTGTATGAAAAATTATTACGGAATTAGGGGTTTGTTCCTCTTTTCCACCCTAAAACTAGCCATCCCCTGTAATCGCTTGTCAACTTTTTGACAAGAGTTTTAATTATTTTAAATTAGAGACATTAAATAAAATTTTTTCATTATTTTTAGCTATTGATTACATTTTTTTAATCTCCTTGATATTTGTTTCAAATACTTCGTTGTAAATATCTATAGAATATTTACATGGATCAGCAAAAAAGAAATTATTTACTTTCCTTTTTGCATCACCAG
>JAFTDU010000118.1 GCA_017454005.1 Desulfovibrionaceae bacterium
AATAAAATCTTGCAAAAAATATACCGATCTTCATATAAACTATGATGACAGTATGAAATATCTTATATGATGCGTCAAAAGTATAAAAATTCAAGTGTCATTTTTTTGACAAAAGGGTTCCCCGTTTTCTGAAACTTCAGGGATGACACTCATGATCTGACTAATACTTTGCGCATCTTCATGTAAGGCACCCATATTATCTTTAAGCTCCATGGATACCTGCTGAACCTGATTGATACTCTTAAGAGCTCGATCCAAAATCCTCTGCCCATCCTCGGCATTGCTATGTGTTTCCACAGACACAGCTGCAGCTTGGGATGCATTCTTGGCCACTTCTTGTATAGCGGCATTCATCTGTTGCATAGATGTTGCCGCTTCGGCTAAACGTTCTGATGCTTCCACAGAACTCTTGTCACTTTGTTCAATTTGCGTCGAGAGTTGGGTAGCTGCTGCAGATATGGCAGCACTCATCCCGTCAAGTTCACGCGCTGCAGCTAACATGCCCTCGCGTTTGGCATGTTTTGCAAGCCTTGCTGCTTCCATCGCTTCATGTTTAGCATCTTCAGCTTGGCTACTCTTTTCATGGGCCATAGCAGTTGCTGCTTCAGCTTCCTTAATCTCACTTTTTAAATCATCTACCATATGGTGCAAAGCTTTGGACAGATCACCAATTTCATCACGCCGATGCACATCAAGCTGAGCGCTTAAGTCTCCATTGGCTACGGCTTTAGCGTAAACGACAACCCTCTTTAAGGGTAAAATCAAGGATCTAGCAAAGAAAGCACCCAAAAGACCTAAGGCCGCAGCAATGATAGCTACGGCCCAAATACAGGACAAAGTGATTTTATTTATGACATGACTTACAGAAGAATGATCCAACCCTAAAAACCACATGCCAATGATCTCGTGAGCCTCATCCCGCAAAGGCCAATAGATAGTTTTATAGTGCTTTTCAAAAAGAACGCTGTCAGCTTCATAGGTTTTACCCTCCTGCATGACAGCCTTGAGAATCGCAGGATTTTCGAGCCGTGTATTAATGGCACGCTGTCCATCACGCAGCAAGGTTGTAGAAATGCGCATATTCCCCTGAAAGATAGTCATTTCCACATTTAAATATTTTTTCATCTTGTCAACAAACCTGTGTGAATCTAACGCTTCGGTCAGCATCAACGCACCGATAACTTTTTGCCCTATACGGATAGGTGAAGCGGCCCGCACGGAAAATTTCACTGTGGTACCTGACTCGATATTAACCGATTCCCGCCCTTGTAACGCCGTTTTCACAACATTCAACAGGCCTAAATTATCGCCAGCTTTAGAAGAATGGCCGCGCAAAATAACATTGCCCTCGTGATCCACAATAGTCATTGCTTGGGCTTGAGTGCGGCGCATATTATGACTCACTATCTCACGCAACGTATCTATGTCACGAATACTTATAGCTTCAATAACCAAGGGATTCTCGGCTAGCACGCGACTGACTTCAAGATACTTATCCTTCAGATTATTGATCTCAAGGTTTACTACTTGCTGCATTTTTTCTAAACTGACTTGAGCTTCACGCTCAAACCCAGCTGTCATAAAATTTTTAGCCATAAAAAAGACGGAAATACCGGTAATAAGAACACTTATTACCAATACGCTAATTATTTTAACAAGAATGGAAACACGCATTAATCACCTCATTCAATGCGATTTACTAAACTTGAACCATTATAGATGCAATTTTAATACATTGTTAAGAAATAACTTAATAAACTAATCTACATGGTTAATAAAATAAAAGTATATTATTATTTAAATATAAGATAACAACTAAACGAATAAGCATATTATTCATGTATATATAGTAAAAAAAATCATATGTAAAATACAAAACCAAACACTGATATATAAGAAGTAATACCTTGGCTTGAATAAAAATAATTTGAGTTGTAGATTATGATAGACTATAAATTATTTATAAACAATGTATATAAAGCAAACAATATATCTACTCTATACACAATATGTATGTAAAAATATTAAAACTATATTAATTAATAAACTTTATGATACCACATAATATATACTAATAGTTTTGCAAAGTATGTTCTATTACATATATCATAACTTTATTATTAAGATACAAGTCAGATTCTTCTCCTCTACATGTTTGATGTTATATTAGAAAAAATAATAAAAGCTTTATTCTACGTTTTTAGATAAGTATATAAAATAAGTTATAGCTTGTTTACCTTGTATATAATAAAGGTTATATTTTTGGTATAGGGCTGTTTAAAACTGCTACAATGTGTGTTTACAAGAACTATAGAGTTGGGTGGCCAAGCCTTTTTCAAACAACATGATGAGCTCTACGCTTTTTGCGGCAATATAGCGAAAATCCAAAGTTCAGTAAACAGATACTTAACAACTGCTCAGACCTGCTAAAAAGCTGTCTTTTGGGATTTGGTCTGCAAAAACACGCCTTGTAGACAGAAATGGCGCCAAAAAAGTTCTGCATTTGACCTGCTTACTTACATCAAGGTTGTGTAAGCTCAAGATCATCTGAATTTGCCGATTATACATAAAACAAAATTACATTAAATATATCTAGCGAAATAAATAGCACAATTAAAGGTAATCTACAATAACGTGTTGCAAATTATGATCAAACATAAACATATGTTGCTTTATATCTAGAAAGTCTCTATTAAGTACAAAACAATTCTATATATGAACACAATATTGTTATAATCTACTTCAATAATAATTTAATGTCTATTTTAAATATATTAATAGCACTTATATAAATAATCTGTTATATTCATATATATGTTTATCAAAAATAGTATATCTATGTAATTATATAATTAAGATAAGATATTATATTTTGCATATATGTTTGACACGCTTATCCAAAAATATTAGAGTTAAGCATGAGCCTGGCAAACATTCATCAAAAATTTTGGTGGATGTAATAATTTTAACCTTTAACACATTGAATCCCAAATCATCACTGATCAGATACACAAATATCTGCTCAGTGCAGTGGAAAGAAGCTATGCCGCACCAACATGTTCGACAAGATCTAGCCATAAAAACCTATGTTTGTCTTTTATTATTAACAGCCTGCTCGTATACATTAATGTATGGGCCTCAGCCCATGTTCAATATTATTAGTCATGATTTAGATGTAGACAGAGCCCATATAGGACTTTTAGTCAGTGTGTTTATGCTGGCGCTGAGTGTAGCACCATTATGTGTGGGTCTCTTGCTCAGTCGGGTCGGCATACGCCGTGCCGTATTTGCGACTTGCAGTATCCTTGCCCTCAGTGGCCTAGGTATTTATGTTTCTGATTCTTTTGCTGTGCTTCTATCTGTACGCATTGTGCAAGGCATTCTTGTGCCCGTAGTTCTAACTAGTGCCATGGCATGTGTGGCCAGTCTCTTTAGACATCTTGATTTAAGTAGAGCACTAGCTGGATTTATCACAGCTTCGTTACTAGGTTCATTGACTGGTCGAATTTTTGGGGGTGTTTTGGCAGCACACTGTGGTTGGCGGTTAACTTTGACAATCTTTAGTTTCTTATTTGTGGCGAGCCTCTATTTTGCCCGCGGCATCCCTTCTAAATTTGCAGGTCAAAGTCAACACCATCACTTAAGTGATTATTTCCGTGTTTTACGTCAAGAAGGTGTGGGTCCCTTATTGCTTGTGGAGGCATGCGGCATCTTTACCTTTGCAGCCATAGGCAATTTGATTCCCTTAAGACTGGCCGAACTTGGCCAAGGCGGGCATGAGGGATTTATTGGCTTGATGTATTTGGGCTATTCGATTGGGCTTGTTGCTTCATTAGCGATAAATCCTTTGAAACGTCTCTTTGGGTCAGCCAAGCACCTTGTGCTCTTTGGCTCTCTGCTCTATGTGGTTTCCCTGACAACCTTAATTCCAGATACTACGTGGACGATTTTTGCGGGTTTATGGCTCATTGCATTTGGTGAATTTATTGTCCATGCACTTACGCCTGGCTTCATTAATCAGTTAGCAACCCATGCTGGGGAAACTGATCACGGTTTAGTGAACGGTTTGTTTCTGTCGTGCTATTATCTCGGTGGCACCCTTGGATCGTGGCTGCCAGGGTTTATGTATGTACGTTTTGGCTGGAGCAGTTGTCTAGGCTGCATGTTTTTTGCGCAAACATTAGCTGTTATCTTAATTGTGACTAAATCAAGAAAATTACCAGTACATTAAAATACTCTCAGTGAAGTATGCGATGCCAATTTAAGCATTTACATATAATCATAACTGTAATATTGATAAAATTTTATTCTTTAAAATTTTCTTAAAACTATGATAGTTATAAAAATATATTTCTTAATTTTTGCAATTTGTAGACTTATTACAGCATTAGTATTTACGATATATTATAATACTATAAAAAATTATACTCTAAACTATATGCATATCATGCAAAAACAAACAAAGAGTAAAATCAGGACATATTTTTAAATATCAATATACAATTATAAAGCTGATTACTATGCTTAAAAAAACGGCAGATTATTTTTTATCTGCCGTTTTTTTTCAAAATAATATTTTTATATGTTAACTATACTAGATATGAATATACATATTGTCTAAAATACAAAAAATCTAGCACTGTTTATTTATATTATATTCTACAAAGTAGGTTCTATTAGAACTAAAGCCCTCAAAAGTAAATAATAAAGTTGTTTCCTAATAATTCTCCAACAAGAACAAGCTTACGTGCTCTAACAAAATTAGCTTTTACTTCAAAAATGCAAATGCTGTAATGGGCAGTCTAAAATGTGGCTCTTTCTTTTTTAGGGCCTAAGCACAGTCTCAAGGCTTCCCGCAGGCGCCTTTAGTCCTAATTTGACGCCACATAATGAAAATGATATTCAGTTCCAAATCCCATTCGCAAAACTTAACCCCAAAAATAGGCGCTCTTTTAGGCATCTCCGCAAATTAAGCAGAGCTCACTAAAGCAGATACTGCAACTTCATGCGCTAATTTTTCAAGCTTACACCTGAAAAGCTCGTGTTTGCGGCAAAGAGAGCCTTGCTTATCCTGGTAGATGATTAATTATAAGATTCATAAATATATAAAATATTTGTTAGCCTAAAATATCTACAGTCTGTGCGTATGTAGTTATATTTAAAGATATGCAAAAATCTTTGTAATTTGCAACAAACGAACATGGATGTATATTTTTAATTACAAAAAATATACATTCATAATATTGATCTTATTAAGTTAAATTTATGACAATATATCTATAAATAAAAGTTAATAAATTATAAGATGATAATAGGCTTCTATTTACTCAATATATTATAAATACAAAATATTTTTTAAATAATAGACACTTATAGATTAATATATAATAGATCTACTGTATAATTAGCATATTAGAAAAGTTGTGTTAATTAAAAAACTATATGCTAATATCGCTGTATAACTCTATATATCTTTACACAAAAAAACTTCAAACACATATAGCTGTGAGGAGCAAATCTATGATCTCGCAAAAAATCATGGCCCTGTCAACCTTACGCAAAGGAGAATGTGGCTTTATCCATCGTATTAAGTCACATGGTGATTTGGCTCGCCGCATTCGCGATATGGGAATCCTGCCTGGAACGCGTATAACAGTACTTGGTCGTGCCCCTTTAGGTGATCCCTTGGCGTTGCGCGTTGCTGACACGACAGTTGCCCTGCGTAAACAAGAAGCTGCAACGATTTTTATTACCAACTAACTCTAAACAATCAATATCTTATACTATATCTTCAGGTTTGAATTAGAAGCAAAAAATAAATTAATGGCAAAACTTTTTGGTATAATTTGTTTATGTCTAGAGTAACTTTAAAGTCTTAATGCCATATATTCTAATAATATTTGCATTAAAATATAAGGTAGTGTAATTTAAATATTTAATGTTACATTCTGTATATATATTATTACATAAATTTACGTTATATATTAGAAAGTTTATGCAATGTATCAAGTAAAGTTTAGATTTTATAAAAAGTGCAGAGTCTTGTATACTTTGTAACAGAATAAAGAATATTCAGTGTTTACACATGCATTATTTAGCGTATCATTCTCTATAATTCATTCTATGTACTGCGCGGTTCTTAAGCAAGGTCGGAGTCGTCCATGATTGCTACATCTCAAAATGTACATCAAGAAACACCACCAAATATTGACGCCAAACGCCGTACCAATATCGGCGGTTTAGCCTACTCGTTACGCATAGCAGTAGCAGGCAATCCCAATAGCGGCAAAACTACACTGTTTAATATGCTCACAGGAGCTCACCAACATGTGGGTAACTATAGCGGCGTAACGGTGGAGAAAAAAGAAGGTATTTTACGCTATAACGGCCAGGAACTTATCTTTTTAGATCTTCCAGGTTTATATTCTCTTTCAGCCTATAGTCCTGAAGAACGCATTGCAAGTGAAGCATTGCTCGATGGTACACAACAGGCTGTACTATATGTAGCCGACGCCGGTCTTTTAGAACGCAGTCTCTTATTAGCAATACAAATTCGTGAAATGGGCAAACCAATGGTCTTAGCCTGCAATATGATTGATGAATTGCGTGCTCAAGGCCAAGATATAGACTTTGCTCTTCTCTCAGAAAAATTGGGTGTCACAGCCCTACCAACAGTTGGGGTCAGTGGCAAAGGTGTGCAAGAGCTTTTTAGTAGTGTAGAACAAATCGCACTAAGCCCTAATGCAAGTGCCTTACAAGTTTCTTATGGTCCAATTTTAGACCCCATATTAACCTCGTTAACCCAATTAGTTAGCGAAGATAGCCCTGAGACTTTACAACGCTATGGCGATGCGCCTGGGCGGTGGCTCGCTTTGATGTTGCTTGAAGGCAATCCCAGGGCCTGGGAAGCAGTGCGCAATAGTGGCGTAGAAGTAACTCAAGCTTGCGAAACCTTATATGAAGAGGCCCAAAAGGCAGCTGAAGTTCACGACCAACAGGTCGAAGACATTATTGCCATCCAGCGCTACAATTTTTGCCATGCCCTTGTTGCCAAATGTTTGCAACACGGCAGCAAAAAGCCAAATCGCATGAGCCTTTCAGACAAGCTTGACAAGGTGTTAGCCCACAGCTTTTGGGGAGGCTTGGTGATGGTAGCTGTGCTCTACCTCATTTTTAACTTGGTCATCTTTGTTGGAAGCTATCCCCAAGAATGGTTAGAAAATGGCTTTGCCTGGCTTAGTTCGACCCTCCGCCAAACCTTACCCGAAGGTTTTGCCACATCCCTCGTCACCGATGGCATCATCGATGGTTTAGGTGGTGTGTTCAGCTTTGTGCCCTTGATCATTATTTTATTTATTCTCATTGCCATCTTAGAAGATAGTGGCTATATGGCCCGCATGGCCTATATCGCCGACCGCTTATTTCATTGGTTTGGACTCCATGGCACTTCAGTGATGCCCTTTATTATCGCTGGCGGTATTGCCGGTGGCTGTGCCATTCCTGGGGTTATGGCAACACGCACCATGCCAAGTCCTATGGAAAAACTTGCGACCATGCTGACCCTGCCCTACATGACCTGTGGGGCTAAGTTACCCGTAGTCTTGCTCTTAGCAGGTACTTTTTTTCCTGAAAATACGGCCAATATTCTCTTCATGACAGTGTTAGCGAGTTGGCTCATTGCTTTTTGCATGGCTTTTTTACTCCGCATAACCGTGTTACGCGGGGCCTCAACGCCTCTAGTCATGGAAATGCCCCCCTACCGCTGGCCATCCTTAAGAACTATCCTCCTGCATGGTTGGGAACGTACGTGGATGTATCTCACCAAAGCTGTGGTCGTCTTGCTCCCTGTGTCCATTTTGTTATGGGCCATTATGACCTTTCCCTCTTTGCCAGCAGACAAAATTCTTGAATATGAACACCAAAAGGGGGTGTTAAGTCAAACCCTTGAAAATAGTGATCTTACCAAAGAACAAAAAGAAGAGATTGCGGCGCAGTTAGAAGACTTAGATCGCAAGCAGGAAGCTGAAGCCTTACGCTTTAGTCTGGCGGGCCGCTTAGGGATTTTTGTCGAAGAGTTCACCACACCCATTGGCTTTAACTGGCGCACAGACGTAGCCCTTTTGGGTGGCATTGCCGCGAAAGAAGCCATTGTTTCGACCTTAGGTACAGCTTATTCTTTAGGGTCGGAAGTAGGCGATGATGATGCCCCACTGTCACAACTGCTCAAACAAGATCCCTCCTGGAACAAAGGTGTCGCCTTATCGTTGTTAGTTTTTGTCCTTCTCTATTCGCCCTGCTTTGTAACCTTGGTCGTCATTAAACAAGAATCTGGATCTTGGAAATGGGTCGCCTTTAGCATAATTTTCAATACTGCTTTAGCCTATGGCGCAGCTCTCCTTGTTTACAATACGCAGTCTCTGTGGGAGCCGTTATTGTGAAAAAATGCCTCTCCTTAAAGACCTTTGACCTGATTATTCTGCTCCCCCTGCTCTTTTTGATTGTGGGAGGTGGAGGTCTTTTTATTCATCATGTCAGGCAAATTGTCACTGATAGCTCCCAAGCTTTTGGAAAGTTTCAGGCAGCTCAATCTTCCGTGCAACAAGGCCTTAAACTGCGCAAGCAACTGTGGCTGATAAGTACTACGCCCCTGGGTCTTGAAGATGCCACGCTTACAAACCAATGTCGCACAGACCTTGAAAACTTAGCTCGCAAAAATATCCATGTAGCCCCGCATGTAGAGACTCTGTTAGCTAATTTAACCACCATGCAAGAGATTCGCTCCCATCTCAAAGCCATCCAGCAAGACCTGTTGCATATTAATCAGAATGCCAGAGCTGCCCAAACGCTGCTTAACCAAAGTGCCCTCTTAAAAGCAAAATTGCAGGAACTTGTGCACTCTTTGCCCACACTCACCCAAAGCTTAGAAGCAGAGTTAACTGTGACGCAAAAATTAGCCACACAGCTTGCAGCCAATATGGTCAGTGCTAAAGAAGCGGAAAATCATCTCTTGCTCTTATTCTTATTCATTTTTGGCTATGTGGCCTGCGGTATCTATCTTGTCCTGCGCCAAATTATCAAACCTCTCAAAGCAGTTGATAAATATGCCAGACGTTTGGGTACAGGCGTTCCCATGCCCAAACTACCAAATAGCCGCATTCTCGAAATTAATGATCTTAGCGCCACCATGGAAAATTTAGCCGCCTATTTGGGCCAAGCAACGGTTGCCAGTGAAAAAATGGCTACCGAGCGTACCCACTTTCAACGCATGTCGCTCTTTGATGGTCTTACCAATCTCTACAATCGCCGAGCCTTTGACACAACCCTCCAACAATTATGGAGCAAAGCACTTGCTGAACACCGCCCTTTAGGCCTTGTGATGCTCGATGTTGATAAGTTCAAGGTGTATAATGATACTTGTGGCCATCAGGCAGGGGATGTGTGCTTACGTAAGGTGGCTGACGCCTTAGCTAAATCTGTGCGCGGAGCCGATGTTGCCGCCCGCTATGGCGGGGAAGAATTTGTTGTGATTTTGCCCAATGCCGATAAAAACCAAGCTGCCATTGTGGCTGAACGCATTCGCAAAATGGTCTTAGATGTTAAACTCCCCCACCCTGGCTCCCCCACAGGACCCTATGTTACAGTGAGTTTAGGCGTAACAGCTCAAGTGATTACAAATGAAATCACAGCCCAAGATCTCGTGCGCCATGCTGACCAAGCGCTCTATCACTCCAAGGAAAATGGGCGCAATCGCGTAACCATCTATGAGCCCGGGGCTCAAAATACAGAAGCTTAACCTCTAAAAAAAAGACAAGCTTATGGATACTCAACTCGCAATTGTCATTGTCATTGTTGCTTTAGCTGTCTACTACTTTGTCATGCGCATGTATCGTGCGGTTAAAACTGGCAAATGTTCCTGTTGCTCTGACGCAAGTTCAAGCCCCACAAGATCCTGCGTTTGTGGTTGTGGTTGTGGCAGGCAAAAAAGTACTAATCACGCACCCATAATTTTAGAGAAAAAAATGATCATTCGCGGCATGCGTTGCGCCAATTGTGAAGACCATGTGAAAACAGCCTTAGAAAACATGCCTGGTGTTGTTAGTGCCCAACCAAATCATAATCAAGGCATAGCTATTGTCAGCTTAAGTTGTGACATTTCAGATGCCAGCTTAACCCAAACTATTGAACAAGCTGGCTATGAAGTCTTAGACATCATGGTGCATCAAGCAATCAAACTATAATGTATAAAGTTATTTCACAATGTTATGTCTAAATTGCATAAAAAGCAAAGATGATTATTATAATAAAACCTATAATTTTAGATCAACGCTGAACTATAAATCAAGAGTATACAACATATATCTTTATATTTGTAAATTATTATGCAATATTGATAATTCTTGATTAAATACTATATCTTCATTATCAAGTTGTTATAATTTACGATGTATCTTCCTAAATAAATTATATGGTCTATTTAATTTATATATACTATAAATTTTACATTCTATTTTATTATGATAACTAGCAATATCTATTTTTGTTATCAAAATCTATTGTAATAAAGTTTTACAATAGATTTGTTAGGTTACGCACAAGAACTAAACTCTAATAACTTCATGACTGATTTTTAATAGGATAATAATGTTTAAAATATACTAAAAGGATAACAGTAAAATATTATATTTTATATTTTGTAGTATGACATTATTGTATTATAATTCATAAATTTGAAGATGAAGATTTTTCCATATTGCTTTATTATTATTCAAAATATAGTATAATAATTTAGAAAAAATATTCTATAACAAGATGTAAGCACCATGCGAGTAAAGTAAATATTTTATCTAGTTTTGATAATCATATATGCCAAAATATCATCTCTTGAGCATATATCTACACCATCGAGATACTTTTGTACATACTTTTGCATTTAGCGCTTAAACGCTCAACTATTTACAAAATTTAGAATTTCATGCTTTGGCCCTTGCTGGGCTATTTTTTTAGCTTATGTTTTAATATTTTTAACGCTTTAAAATTATCAAATGCACTAACAATAATCATCAAGCTAAGCTACAGAACACTGTATCAGCCACACAATCAGCTCTCTTAAAAAAACAACCAGACACTAATTTTGCACCTAAAAGCTCTACGACCTTTGCTGCAATTTACTGAAAACCTACAAACACTACGCCAACAAGCGGCCTGACCGTGCAAATGCTGAGGTTGACACTGTTCTTATCGACATATGATATAAGCAAAACCAAAGCCCTAGCGACTTTCACCATGCTTACGGCTGATGTTGACAGGCAGGAACATAATATATAAATTGTGCCAAGAATGTATTTTGAAAACAGAAGGAGGTTCAATGTCTACTGAAACACCAGACGATAGCGCACAAGAAAAGCGCAAAGGTAAACAACGCTCTGTCATCTCGCTGCCATCTGATGCACAACGTCTAGACATTTCATCAGCCTTGCAAGACCTCAAACCCAAAACCCTCACTTTGCAAGAGCTGCTCCGGGAATATCTGGAAGTTATTGAAACTGTGAAGAAAACAGGCATCACTTGGGGCCAAATCGCGCAAGTTTTTAACGATATTCTTGGCGTAAATATTGGCGCAGACTCTTTTCAACGGGCGTATATGGCACTTAATAAAACCCTGAAAAAACAAAGAATGAATGCAGCCAAAGAAACGGAGTCACAAGGTTCCGTAGAAGTGTAAACCATATTCAGGCTTGAGCATAAGGTGCAACGTCTTGCCCATTACTTTTTGTAAGCCCCACAGACATCCCGCAACAAGGCTTTCTGTGGGGCTTTCGTTTGGGCCACGCTTATCTTCCACCATATCTAAGCTTTCGCGTGCAGAATTGCTAAGAGATTTCAGACTATGTGCGATATTCTTTAGGCAATATCGAGCGTGGTGGAAAGTCTTTATCATCACTAAACCTAATTGCCGCATGCTCTAAGACTGCACAAACATCGCCCATAATCTCTTGATCCCAATAGAGAATATCGTAAATCTCTCCACTGCCGCCTTGCCAAATGGTCTCAATCTTGCCGTCATCAGCTAAATAATAGAGTTGCATGCCGCCACTACCATCTTCATGGCGCCTTGATGAGCCACCTAAGATCCAGCCATCTTGATAGCACAATGCGCCGCGTAAAAAATGCGTATCTGTGACATGGGTGCGTTGAGCCTCATACAACAACTTTTGGGGTGAGAGTGCAAATTGGATCCAATCCCCTTGGGCTGACGCACAGCAATACACATGGTCAGCAAATTGCGTCAAAGTATGTGGGCATTGCAAGCCTGCAGCCACAATTCTTGAAATTGTCCGATGTTCAAAGCGCTGCAAATGATACAGACACCCAAGGCCTGCATGTTGCCAATCAAATTTGGTCTGTTTAAAGACTGTAAATGGTTGATAACTAAAAGCTGACACAAGTAGGCCAGAATCCCAAGATAGCACATCATTTACATGGATCGCATCTATTGGGATACTGTCCCAATTTTCAAGTGGTGAAAAGGTTAATGTAAACTGCTCGCCATCGAAGAAATGGATTTGAGAGTTACCAGTATCAGCTATAGCTAATTGGGAATCACTAATTAATTTTACACTATGGGCATAATTGTCGTATTTTCCAGGAATTTTATAATCTTCTAAACCCTTAGCAGAAATTTTTGTTAACATATTATCTGATGAAACGTACAAAGCATTAAATGCATAACAAATACTACATACTCTCAATATATTTGCAGGACAATACCAAAAAGCCTTCCTATTATTTAAATCAATACCAATTAGAGATGCACGCGTATTAACACATCCCAATAAAATAAGCGAATTATTCATTGTTTATCTCTTAATATATAAAAAATATGAGATATTTTTCTAAAGAAAAAATTATCCAATAATAGAAAATATAAAAAAATCTATATTCATATAGATATATATATAGATATAGACAGTATTCTTGATACAAAATTACAAACGCATATGTACTGTATAATGCTTTCCGAATGCCTTAAGTCAAGCTTAGCAAAACAGCCCCAAAAAGAAAAAACTTTTTGGGGCTGTTTTTCTAAGCAAAATGCGAAAATCTTTTTGTAATATGCAAGAGGGCATTATTTTTGGACACGCTGAGCTTTCTGCACTTTTTGGAAGCTATAGCTTAGCGCCTGGCCATGCTTACTACATGCTTGCACACAATCACCACACTGGCTGCAGTCGCGCCGTGTACTAAGTAATTTTTTGGGGTTAAGATCTAGAGAACAGGCGGCTTTGCAGGGTGCTTTATCCCGGCAGCTACATTTATTAGGCGTCCAAATAATCCGAAGCCCCCAACTTTTCTTAGGCAAGAGACTCGCAGCGACGCCTAAAAGTACCGATTGGGGACAGAAATATTTACACCAAAGCCGCTGCCCACAAATCCTCTCTAAGAGCAGGATGATTACAGGCACACAGATGACACCCACAAAGACCCCACAGGAGACTTCAGTATAGGTCAAGATGGGGAGAAGCGAGAGTTCCCCTGGAAACGACAATACATTAATCAAAGGCAGCGCAAAATCAATCCACAGGCCTATCAAAAAAATTAAGAGCAATACTTTTATAAAAAAACTATGGGGTGCTTTGGCAGCTTGAGACGGCCTAGAACCATGTATGAGTTCGGACAAAAAACCATAGGGACAGATCCAACCACAAAAGATGCGCCCCATAAGCACAGCTATTATCAAGGCTAGCCCTGCACCAAGCAGTATTTGCGTCTTTGGCATTTGCATGGTGCCAAGTACCGTCAAAGCAGCCACAGGATCAGCAAAAGGTATGGGGCCCAGTTGTAGTGCAAAAAAGCTGCCCCCGAGATTTAAGCCTAAACTCTGGGCCCAAGGCAGCAAAGTCAAACCGACACAGACAAGAATCTGGATACACCGGCGTACTACTTTGAGCAGTTTCACACAGCGCCCCCTGTTGGCTTGGGCTTTTGGGTTCTAGGTGGCACAAAGTTACTTGCTGCTGGCACAACCGTAATGGCATGCACAGGACAGACATACACGCAAATGCCACATCCCACACACTTTGTTGTCATGGCTGGATTTAAGCCGTGTTCAAGAATAACGGCAGAGCCGCGTAACACACAGCGATCATAGCAAGTCATACACATGATGCCATTATTATAATTATGGCAGAGATCTGTGTGAATATAAGCTTGGCCCATGTTGACATCGGCTATGGCAGTGACACGCGCATCGAGCGCTCCTGTGGGACAAACTGCTTGACACTTCATGCACAGATAGCACGGCGTCTTGTGCGGATCGATTTCAGGGGTTTGCCGACCTGCGCCAAAGCCAGTTTTTAATTTAATACTGTGGTGGGGACACACCGTCACACATTGCCCACAGTGCACACACAGCTGCAAAAACTGTGCTTCCGACACTGCTCCAGGGGGTCTAAGCGGTGGAAGAAAAAAACTCATAATCTTTTACCTTCTGACTTTGTCCCTGCTTTTGACGCTTCTGCCTCTAAATCATCTTCATAATTGGCAAAAATCAAATTAAGCTCTTCCACATCTGGTAACTGCTCCAAATGCTCAAGAAGATGGGCCAGCTTAGCACCTTGACACTCTAGAACAACGGCAAAACCGCTTTCAACATTTACAGAATGGAGTCTCTGCAACTCCACGCACTCGCGCATATTGGTCAAGGTGGCCTCCACTGCATCAAGCTTAGCTTGAGTTACTTTTAAGATCACGCTTGCAATAGCCATGGCGCCTCCTTGACTCTCAAGCTTACGCTTTGCGCAGGCGTGCTGCGCAAATTTTATATTCTGGCTCCCTAGATCCTGGATCTGTCGCATCCAAGAAGAGTTTATTGACGAGTTTTTTAGCATCAAAGAAGGGCACGGCAATTAGCCCTGGACGACAAATATCACTGACACGTGCTGGCAATGCAATGGCATCACGGCGCGTTTCCACAATGACCATCTCACCATGTTTGATGTTGTACTTTGCCGCATCAGCGCTATTAATTTCCACAAAGGCCGCAGGGTTAGCCTTCAGTAATTCAGGCACTTTGCCAGTCATGGTTGCTGTATGCCAGTGATCAATTACGCGCATGGAGGTCAAATATAATGGGTAATCTTGATCTGGTTCTTCGGCAGCACCCTTGGCCGGTCGCATGAAAATACAGGCGCGGCCATCAGGTTTCCCATAGAAAAAGACTCTAGTTGGATGATTGGCAGGCACGAGCGGATCTACACCCCTAACAAAGCGCATCGGTGTTCCTGGATGATCTTCAGACGGGCACGGCCACAAAATACCTGATTCCTTCCGCAAGCGTTCTCGGGTCATGCCTGAAAAATCATAGGTGGTACCCTTTGAGACCATGCGCCATTCATTCCACACATCTTCGGCATTCTTGAAATTGACCAATTTGGGATCTACGCCCGCCCGTTTAGCAAATTCCACCAAAGTATTCACTGTCGGCCGCACTTGCCCAGGTCCATCCACAGCTTTTTCCGTCAAAGAATAGCGCCGCTCTCCACACCCATAGACACCATCACGTTCACACCAAAAGGCTGGGGCCAACACTAAATCGGCAAATTGTAAGGTGACAGCATCTGGGAAGGCCTCAATGGAGACAATGAAGGCGTCAGGGTTTGACATGGCCTTGTGGAACTTATTTAGATTGGGCAGGGTGTGGGCAGGGTTAGTTTCACAAATAATCACGCAGCGAATCTCACTGCGTCCCAGGGCTTCAAAGAGGGCCACCGTATGGGGACCTACCTTTGGTGAAATGCGTCCTTGCGGTAAGCCCCAGAGTTGTTCCATTTCAGCACGATGCTTAGGATTCGCCACCTGGCGCCCAGCAGGTAAGAGATGGGCTAAAGAGCCTGTATCGCGCACACCGCCACAGGCATTGGGTTGGCCTGTGAGGGAAAATGAGGTTGCGCCTGGCCGGCAGATTTGGCCAGTTAAAAGGTGCAGGTTGTGGATCAGGTTATTGGCAAAGACGCCTTGGACGCGCTGATTAATGCCCATGCACCAGAGACTCATTGTTGCAGCAGATTCTGCAAAGATGCGCCCAGCATCATAAATTTGCTGCACAGGAATTTGGCAAATCTCGGCCACTTTTTCGGGACGATACTGTTCGAGGAACGCCTTATAATCTTCAAAAGTTGCAGGCTGGCCCTCGGGATTAATGAAATTCACATGGCGATTCCAAAACCTGGGGTTATCTAATTCCTCATGAATAATCACCCAGGCCATACTATGCATCAAGGCCAGATCTGTTCCAGGCCTGAAAGCAATGTGAATGTCGGCAATGCGTGAGGTATTGGTACGTCTGGGATCAGCCACAATGATCTTGACCCCAGGCTCGACCTGTTTACGTCTGGCCACACGTCTAAACAGGACAGGGTGCGCTTCTGAGGTATTGGAGCCAATGATGAAAAAGCATGTGGCCTTATCAATATCCTCATAGCTCCCCATGGGCTCATCTTTACCAAAGGTTGTGGTATAGCCGCCTACAGCTGAGGCCATACATAAGCGGGGATTCCCATCGACATTATTAGTCCCAAAACCGCCTTTGAAAATCTTGTTGGCCAAATAACTTTCTTCTGTCAAACACTGCCCTGAACCATACCAGGCCACAGAATCAGGACCATATTTGGCAATAGAGTCCTTGAATTTACTGGCCATGAGGTCTAAGGCCTCATCCCAACTAATGGGTGTAAGTGGCCCACCTTTTTGTCTGCGTACCAGTGGTTGGGTCACGCGTTCTTTGCAATTGAGCACAGGAATTAACAGGGAACCCTTCAAACACAATAAACCAGCATTATGGTTGTTGGGATCCCCTTGAATGGCCACAGCGCGACCATTTTTCACACCAATCAGCACACCGCAACCTGTGCCACAATAACGACACACGCCTTTCACCCATTTATCGGGTTTATCAGGGTCAGCGGCATGGGCCATGGCGGGCAAACTTAGGTCAGAAACTGCAGCCAAAGCTGCCGACATAGCCATGCTTCGGAGGAAATCTCTACGTGATCTATCCATAACCTTATATAACACAACAACCTCTTATCTTACCATGAGGCTGCGTGCCATCCTCCAACTATTTTTAATAGGGTTATAATCTACAATGGAAATGCCTTGTTCCCTGCTATATTGCCACATTGCATGGATAGCGCAATCTTCGCTCTCCACGCACTTGGCCTAACAACTTCACCCAAACTACAGCGCAGTCTTTGTGCTGGGCAGACGAAATTCATATACATTGCCATGCATGGGACTTTGGTGATGGGGGTGACAGGAAACACAGTTGCCCGTCTGCCCAAATTTGCTAGCCATCTGTTTAATAGCTAAAGAATGACACTTGGCACAAATATCCACACCAGGCTTCCAGGTAAACGGCATGGATCCTGAGCCATCCGCCATACCATGACAGGTCTGACATCTTACTAAAATTACCCCATGCTTACTTTCATACCACTCCTGAGCAATACGCGCAGTCACTTTCTTGTGACAGCCATAACAATCACCATCATTAGCCCCATTTAACTGTTGCACCATGAGATGGCGGGCTTTAGAGTTGCGCTCATCAGGAAAGGCCCAAGACATATAATAAAAATACAGTCCTGTGAGTAGACCAAGGCCGAGCAGCGAGAGCAGGACTGTTTTGAGCGACAATTTGCACTTCATAAATTTCCTCGGCAAAGAACACCACTAACATGAGCGGTGGGAAAAGGCATATAGTGTGGAGCACGCCCACACTACTCAACACCAGATCTAAGCTAGCATACACTATTTCTTAGTTGCGACCTGCATGCTTTGCTGCAGTTTTTTGGCAAAATCTTCATTTCCAGGAATCCTAGCATCAAATACAGGTAAGTGTGCGAGATTCTGGTGGCAGCCCACACAACCGCTGCGCGATTGCCCATTGCTGCCTAAATAATTGGCATGCGCTAATTTGCCCTCAACCGAAATGGGTGCGTCGTTCTTGGCATTACGCTGTAAATTCTGATGGCAGGCTTTACAATTGGCATCATCGGTAAAACGCCTCGCAATTGGCTGCATCACGTAACGATCTAGCTCTTCCTCAGGATAAAAGGTGTGCACCCAGAGATCTTTAATTCCCATCCACCCTTTGGCAGCTAACATGCGAATAACATTGCCTTTGGGAATGTGACACTGCGCACAACCAATCTCTTGACCCTTGGCATCTTTGGCATGGGCCGAACACATTTGTTCTTGTTGATAAATGCGCATTTCATGGCAGGAGAGACAAAATGATGTCTGGGAAGACAAGTGGACGCCTGTGGCACCAAGCACAAAACAGACGCCGAGGACGATCCCTGCAATTTTGAGTGCGCGAACTGATGGGCACTGCATACAGTCTCCTATGCTTGTATGGTCTCTGCTCCAAGCAAGGCTTAAGAGCTAATCACATTGGCGCTAGAACAACTGATAAACGCTATATGGTTCTATTATCTTGCAATTGCATTCTCTAAAATATGATCTAAATTTTTTGCTAGATCACCTGTTATTGCGGCTAACTTGAAAGCTTTCATTGCCAAAGTAGTGTTCCGTCCGAGTGCTACCTCTGAAATAATGTTGCGTTATTTGCAAACCTTGAGACCACAGCCTCACGTATCTGTCTCTCTTGCCCCCTCAATCCAAATGGTTTTAGTGTTATCGCCTGGGCATGAAAAACGTCACTTGGCTTTGCTATTTTTTCTACATCTTCTTTTATATACAAAAAAAAAGTCATTGAAAAGTGGGCGCATCACAAAAAAAATTTGGCATTTCTAAAAACACAACATAGGCCTTACTTTCAACGCCCATGAGTCCCTACGTTAGATAGTCTATTTATGAATAAAAAAATTCAAGACTTCTTG